>JAFGCD010000019.1 GCA_016932835.1 Sedimentisphaerales bacterium | reverse complement strand
CTGTAAATTGGGTATGACCAGCGTGTGCTGGAGCGAAGGCGAGCGTAGCGAGCCGGAGCGACAGCACACGCGAAAATCGCTTGAAAAGGCGGGGTCCTGGATGGGGATATTCCAAAGTCCAAAATGAAGCTTCTTCAAGCATGGATTGAGTTGCATAAAGATGAGTTGGTGGCGGATTGGGCGCTTGTGGTATCAGGCGAGCAGCCTTACAAAATTGAACCTTTGAGGTAAGGCAATGAATCCAAGAGTCAAAGAAGTGAAGTCAACGGATGACTATGAACTGATGCTTGTTTTTACTAATGACGAGCGCGGTGTTTATGACTGCTCCGGATTGCTTGAATTTGGCGTGTTCAAAGAGCTTCGCGATAAACACTATTTCAAACAGGCTAAGGTCGTTGACGGTACAGTGGCATGGCCTCACGAGCAGGATCTCTGCCCTGACACACTCTATTTGGATTCAATCAAAGAGAATATGTAGTGGATGTCGGAGGAGGCCGGGGTGCTCTCTATAAGTGACTTGCCGCAGAATTTTATAGATGATATCACATCCAAACTTCTGCATTACTCGGTTGGGATAATAAGATTTCGCAACAACCGGTCTCACGTGGATGCTTTGATTCTATCAGAGAATACCAGGGGAATTGCCTGCTTGGCGGTATTGATAGAGAGTATTCATCCGGGGATCATGATTATTTGGAACTGACTGCCAATTATGAGAATGACCTTCCTTCAAGTTTCGGCGGTGTTAGCGGGGGCGGCCTATGGCATATCGTTCTTGAGCAGTCGCCTCAAGGCAATCTACGGGTGAAGGCTACGACCCTATCTGGCGTAGTGTTCTATCAATCGGCATTTGAAAACAACCGGCGGATTATCAGGTGTCATGGGAGAATAAGTGTTAACCGGATAGCATATGAATTTATAAGGGGCTGTTCCAATTCTTAACAAGATAGCGAACATCGTAAAGCTATTTCTTCGCTTGATATAGAGAGAAGGTGCTTATCGTCGGGGCTGCTCTTGCGTCCAGGATTTTGATTTTCACTTTGTCTGTGGTTACGGCTTCTGTTCGGCAGATTTTCTTGTAGCCTACGGTTCGACCCTCGGCGATTGGTTTCCAGACGCCGTCGATGTACGCTTCGATTTCGAAGCGGGCGATCCTCTGGCCGAAATGGCAAATGTTTTCCTGGAAGACTATTCGATTGAACGTCTGCTTCTTCGGCAGGGTGATAGTCAACTCGGATTGTTCCGCCCGGTCGGGAGGCATCCAGCATGTTTCGGCGTTGCCGTCGAGTGCTTTTTCCGCCTCGAAGCCCGGCGCCCTGATTGCCGAGGCTGCAGCGACCGCGCCCTCGGCGAGGTTGGTGCTGTAACCGGAACGGATATAAGCCCCGACTTCTTCGAGAACATCTGCGTCGCGCTGCGCGAAGAGGCCGTCCCTGTTGGGCGGGATGTTGAGCAGCAAAACGCAGTTGCCTCCGACAGATCGCTCGTAGATGTCGATAATCTCCTCGGCGGATTTGACATGCTGCTTTTCGTCTCTCCAGAACCAACCATGACGGATTGAGGTGTCCGTCTCTGCGGGATACCAGTGGAGGTATCCGCCTGCGTCGAGGGTTTTCTGCAGTTTTTCCAGGCCGCCTAAATCGCGGTCGGTCATGTCGGGCCATTTGAATTCGTTGATTGGTTTTGGGATTGATATTACGCTCCACTCGGCCTCTCTGGTCTGGCCTGCTTCGTTTCCGCACCATCGCACGTCGGGACCCTTGCCGAATATGACCGCATCCGGGGCAAGCTCGCGAATAAGCCGATACCAATACTGATAAGTGTACTTCTGGCCTCCTTTTCGCTTCGGGTGCGCGCCGTCAAACCAGACTTCGTGGATAGGGCCGTACTCGGTGAGCAGCTCGAAAAGCTGGTTGAGGAAGTACTCGTTGTAGTCATCGACGAGGAACTTGAACGTCCTTTTGTCCTTGAACGGCCTTGCCGGGACGGGGCGGGGAATTATTCGCTCGGTGTATTCGCTGAGGTTGCCGTAGAGGCCTTTGGGATTTTCAATCTGGTAGAGGTCCGCGGGCGAAAGGTAAACACCGAGTTTAAGACCGAATTTCCGGCATGATGCCGCCAGGTCCTTCAGGACGTCGCCCCTGCCGTCACGCCAATTGCTCGACGCGACGGAATGATCGGTATATCTGGTTTGCCAGAGACAGAATCCGTCGTGATGCTTTGCCGTCAGTATCACCTGGGTCATGCCTGCGGCCTTCATCAGCCGGCACCACTGGTCGGTATCGAGGTTTTCGGGGTTGAAGATATTCGGGTCTTCGGTTCCCGTGCCCCATTCGCGTGCGGTAAAGGTGTTGACTCCGAAATGGACGAATGCGATGAATTCGTTCTGCTGCCAGGCCAGTTGGCGCGGCGTCGGGTGGACGTCGGCGGCCCGCAGGAGCAGGTCCCGCTGTTTGGCCTCGGCGTCGTCCGGGGCGACTTCGTCGTAAACTCGAACATAATCTATTGTAAAGTAGTCGGGGAGGTTGGCTTTTGTGATGTCGCCGCCCCATTTTCCGATTTCCTCGGTGAGTTTTGCGTATTGCCGGACCTGCGATACTCCGCCGCCATCGGTTCGCCATGTTTCCTCGCCGTCAACGTAGAATACGTATTCGTCGGCCGTCCAGTGCAACCCGAAGCTGTGCCAGCCTTTGCTCAGGCCCGGTATCTCAGACTCCTTGCCCGCGTGCTTGTGATCCTTGCCGTATCCGTCCCAGTGGAGGTTCTGGGTGGTCTTGTCTTCTCTCCAGGGCTTCTCCATGATGTCGATTTCGGTTCCGTCCCTGCCCTCGTTGCCTATTTTGCCGACGGTATCGGCGTGCATCCAGAATGCGGGCCAGTGCCCTTCCTCTGTGGGGAACTTGCATCGGCAGACCCAGTAGCCGTATTTGTGGTCGAATTTTCCTCGCGTGCGAATTGCGCCCGATGTGTATCTGTCGCCGTCTTTCTTTGTTCTTATTATCAAGCTGCCCCTGCCGTCGAGGTATGCGTCTTCTTTCACCCAGTAGCCGTCCCTTCGCTTCCAGTCGCCCATTACATCCCACTTGGTCTGGTCGAGGATTGTGCCGTTGAATTCGTCGCTCCAGGTGAGCTTCCAGGTCTTGCCTTGTGCTGCGGGCGGCAGAAACCCCTCTTTCAGTGTTGATAATGCTGATTCCTGGTCGCCGCCGGCTGCGATTGCCGCTGCTGCGCAGAACATCAGCACCGCTGCCGATAAAGAGGATGCGTTCTTCATAAGGTTATCCTTGTTCTTCGGTTGCTTTCTGGCTCAGGCGACGTTTTGTGGCCCTGAAGCCTGATATGACTGTGACGGTGAGCATTGCGAGAAACACCGTTGACGTGAAGCAGCTTGCCCATGTGGCGTTTGGGACATGGCCCATTTTGATGATGACGGTGCCGATGGCGAAGGATTGCAGGAACATCTTGATTTTTCCCGATACCGTCGCCGCGAAGTTGATTCCCTTTGCCTCAGCGAGGTGTCGCAGGACCGTTACATATACCTCTCTTGCGAGCAAAATCGCGACTACGGCCCAATGAATGACTCTCAGGGCCGCCGGCGAGAGGTCATAAAGGGTCGGCTGGCCTATTACTGCGAAGCAGATGAAGGTTCCGCAGACCAGCACTTTGTCCGCGAGGGGGTCTATCATTCGCCCGAATTTGCTTGTTACGTTGTATTTCCTCGCGATTTTGCCGTCGATGATGTCCGTCAGGCCTGCGACGACGAACAAGACGAATGCCACGTCCAGAAACTGAGCCTTGTTCTCGATCCCGGGGCTGTAGAGGATCATTACGAGAAAGATCACGGTCATTACGAGCCGGCTGAAGGTCAGCAGGTTTGGCACGAATCTAATCATAGTTCTGAGTTTACCTTTGGGGTCGATTCAGTTCAATGCTAAATTTGCCGGACCACCAGATCGTAGTCTCTGGATTCAATGACTTTTGTCTGGACGAATTGGCCCGGGTTAGCCGAGCAGTTCTCGATAAAGCACAAGCTGTCGATCTCGGGGGCCTGGCCGAAGTGACGGCCCGTAACAGTACTGCTATCGGCGAAATCGACGAGACATTCGAGCGAAGAGCCGATCCTTTCTTCGTTCTTTGCGAATGCAATCTGTTGCTGGGCGAGCATGATTTCTTCGGCGCGCCGCTGTTTGACTTGCTCCGGTATCTGCCCGTGCAGCTCCGCCGCCGGCGTTCCCGGCTCGGCGCAGTAGGTAAAGCAGCCGAGGGCGTCGAATTTTACCATGTTTACAAATGCGACCAACTCGTTGAATTCTTCTTCTGTCTCTCCGGGAAACCCGGTTATCAGTGTTGTCCGCAGCGTTACATCGGGGATGGCGGCTCGCAGATTTTCGATGAGCCTTGTGATTTGCTCTTTCGTGTCGCTGCGGCGCATCGCCTTCAGGACTCTGTCGCTTATGTGTTGGATTGGAATGTCGAAGTAGTTCACTATTTTGTCGCGGCGTGCAACTGTTTCTATGATATCGTCTGTGATTCCCGCAGGGTAGAGATACATCAGTCGAATCCAGCGAAGCGATTCAATTTTCTCAATCTCTTTGAGCAGACTGCTTAAAGTGTGCTTATCTTTCAAGTCTCGCCCGTAGAAAGCGGTATCCTGCCCTATCAGGTTGAGCTCGACGGCTCCTGCTGTTACCAGTTCCTTGGCTTCTGCGAGGACAAGCTGTTGCGGTTTGCTTCGAAACGGCCCTCGTATCGAAGGTATCGTGCAGAAGGAACAGCGATGATTGCATCCTTCACTTATGCGGAGGTAGGGACAGTGACCTGGTGTGATCAGCAGTCGCGTTCTGTCGTCGGGGGCGGCTTTGTCACGCTGTTGGCTGAGATCTTTGTTAAGGTAGGCAAGCCTTCGGTCTTGGCCGAATGTCTGCTCGATTATTCGGACGATTGAATCACGTTTATCAAGCCCGATAACGGCATCTATGCCGTCAATTTGCGAGAAAAGTTCTTCGCCCGATCTCTCTGCAAGACACCCTGCAACGATAACTTTCTTGACCGTTCCTCTCTTCTTGCAGGCCAGAGCATGTGTAATTACATCGATGGACTCGTCCCTGGCCGGTGCGATAAAACCGCACGTATTTATTACAACAACATCGGCATTATCAGCCTCGGCGGTAATTATAAGGCCGGCCTCTGCAATCTCGGCAAGCATCCGTTCGCTGTCAACGGTGTTTTTAGGGCATCCGAGCGATACAAAACCAACGGTCAAATGTTTCTTTCCCTTTCTTCTCATGATCCCAAAGGAATAGCAGAAAATCGCGGTAATGTCTAAAAAAATCAACATTTTCTCCCGCGATGAAACGAAGACGATTTTCTAATTCTGAGGGAATCTACTTGACGATAGAGAATTATGCAATATAATAAAATCGCGTACCGTCTCTATGTTTATAAAGAGCGCCAGACGTATGCTTTTGCGCCTTTATGCGAATGAGATTGTTTAGGACGGCTATGCCATTATGAAACGTTACGGTAACAACTTGATTTGCAGCCGGTGTTTCGTTGCGATTGGGGTTGTGCTTTTCGCGATCTGGGCAGGTGGGTGCGAGGGACTCATGCCCGCGAAAAATGCTGGCGCGGAATCCACCAGGATCATAGCCGATCTTCGAAGGGTTCAAACGGAGCCCGAGCCTAATATTCCCCTTCCGTCGTTTTTCACGGATCCTCCGAAGATTATCGAGCAGACTGTCGGCGGCAATGTAGAGTTCAAGCTGTTCTATTTCTGTCAGCACCACACCTCGTCGGAACTTCAGGGTATTGTGCACACTCAGTTTGCATCACAGCTTTTCGATGCGAAGGGCAAGAGCACGAGGGTTGTCGATTACGGCGTCAGCGCTAATCCGGCTACCAATCAGCTTATTGTGCGATGCCCGAACCGTGAAGACGCCGAAGCGGTGCTGGATTTTCTGCGAGAAGTGGACGTCCCGCCTATCCAGGTTAAAATCAACTGCCTTATCTCGGAGGTCTATGCCGACAAAACGGTCGATTGGCAGACGACACTCGCCATCGAAGACCTGCTCGGAGAAGGACTCACCGCGGTGCCGGCAGGCCAGCCGTTTGGAACTGCGATCAATAAACTGGTGGCCGAGCCTTCTACTATCGCAGCTTTTCCGGGCGGATCACTGCGCGAGTTGGCTCGCGCGAAGATGGGTTTGAAGGTCGGGTACCTGAGCCAGAGCGGCAAGTTCCTTGCGATGGTTGACACTCTTGAGTCCGAAGGCTATCTCAAGATACTGATGAATCCGACGCTCGAAGTAATCAACGGCAAGCAGGCAAAGGTCCTCTCCAGCCAGCGTGTCCCGCTGCAGGTCACCTACCTTCGAAGCGGAAACTCGGATCTGTTCGAAAGCAGGCAGGAATACGAAGATGTCGTTGACTCCCTGACGATTACGCCACACGTTTTCGGCGACGGCTACATAGGTCTTGAGACGAGCATTCTTCTGGGTTCGAAACTGACACCCGAAGGCATCAAGCAGGTCCCGATTATCACGAAGAAGCAAATCGATAACCGGGAGAACCGCATCAGGCCCGGTGAGAGCCTCGTCATCGGCGGCCTTCGAAAGAACGAACGCCGCGACGTCCTGCGAGGAATCCCAATCCTCAAAGATATACCGCTGCTTGGCGTCCTGTTCTCCGGCCGTGACTTCGAGGAAAGGGCCGTCGAGACGATCTTTATCCTGACGCCTACGATTTCCTCCGGGGGTATTCCCAAGGATGAGATGGTGGACGATGTAAAGCGAAAACACGGTCGAAAAACCTCCAAGGATACGGAGGACGACGGTCTGGACCTGTTCGGCGACAAGGCCCGCAAGCGGCAGCAGGAGCGAGAAATGGCCGATGCAGAGCGTGCAAGGATCGAAGCCGAGGAGGAAAAAGCCATTGCCCGCCACATGGTCAGAGAGGCCAAAGACCGAATAGAGCGGGCTGAGAGTGAAACCGCGATTGCTAAAGAAAGGTCCGCAAGAGCGATAGCCGCCGCCGAAGAGGCCAAAACCGCCGCTGATACAGCCAAGGCCGAAGCAGATGCAAAGGCAAAAGCCGCTGATGACGCCAAAGCAGCCGCCGACAAGGCCGTCGCAGATGCGGCGAAAGTCAAGGCGGATGCCGAAAAGGCTACTGCTGATGCTGCTGTCATAGTCCAGGTTGCCGAGAAAGCCAAAGCCGACGCCGCGAAAATCGCTGCCGATGCGACCAAGAGCAAGGAAGAGGCCGCTGCCGCCAAGGCCCAGGCCGATGCACTTGCCGCCGCTGCCGCCAAGGCAAAAGCCGAGGCCGATACCGCGAGGGTCGCTGCTGAAACTGCAAAGGCGACTGCTGATAAAGCTACCGCCGATGCCGCCCAGAGCAAACAGGAGTCTGAGCAGGCCAAGGCTCAGGCCGACGCCAGAACAAAGGCGGCCGAAGAAGCTCAGGCCGAAGCCGCCAAGGCCCAGGCCGAAGCGGAAGAGGCCAAGCTCAGGGCCAATGCCAAAGCTGCGGTGGCGGATCGCGCTGTTGCCGAGGCTGAAAAAATTATTGGTTCGTCCGCCGAGGATGACCAGGCCGACGACGCCGAGGCCGCAGCAGACAGCGAAAAATTGCCCGACGTCGAACAGGAAATTGCCGACCCCAATCAGGACTCGGAGAACACGGCTGAATCGGAAAAGCAGGAGAACGCTGAAGTAGTGGCCAAAAAGTCACCTGCTCCGGAGGATAAGAGTACGCCTGCCGAACCGAACAGCGCCGCTGTCACCGAGCCGACTGCCGCCGATGGTAAGGCTGCCGCCGAGGCGGCATCGCCGGAACCGAATGAGACTATAACCGCTGTCGAGATCGGCGAAGCCGCGACAGATGATCCCAATCAATCAACGGCGCAACAGCCGAAAGTGTCCGAAGAGACAGTGACGGCCAAGGCCGCCGAACGTGAGGCGGACGCCATAACAAAGAAGGCGCAGGCAAAGGCCCCCGAACCCAAAATCGAGAGCGCAGATCCAAGGACGAGGCTGCTGGTGCTGGTTCTCTCGGCTTTGACGTTTTAGTCGGTTTCGCGACAGACAGGTCCGGAAAATCATCAGAGTTGATTTCGACGGGAGAAAATCTATGGACAATGCCAATTTCAGCAACCCTGCCGTTCCGAACTACAATCGACCCATTCCGCCGGTGGACGATGAGCCGATTCGCATCGACGACCTTGACAAACCGATACCCGCCGCCAAGCCCCCCGCCGGCAGACCCAGTGTCTCGCACGCCCCTCTGAATCTGGGGGGGCCTCCCGCCGCCCCTGCCCCTAACGCCGCCAAAATCGACATCCCCAAACCTGTTGCGGCCAAACCCCCGACCAGGATAACCTCCGGCGAGAGAATAACGGGCGTTAAAACCTTCTTTACCAAGCTTCACCCGGGTGCGTTGCCGTTTCTTGACGAGCAGATTACAGCCTGGCTCAAGGAAAATCCCGGAATATCCATCAAACACACTAATATTACTACCGGTGAGGTGCAATCGAAGAAAACCGAGCCTAACCTCATTATTACCGTCTGGTATTGATTTCTTCAACCTGTGTTGCGTTTCACCGGGGATTCGGGGGGCGTTTTTCATGCGTATGGGGCGATTCTGCCTCTGCCGAGGCGATTGCTTGGTGTACGGGCCGGATTCCGGATAACAGGCGGTTCAGAGCACGCAAAGCCCAGATGGGGCTGAATTTAGGCAAAAAACTTGCCGCAAAACATCTTGACATAATGCTTGATTTGCATTATTTTTGTTCGTTTAAGCGTCCGTATGTATTCAGAAAGAAAAATGTTTGTATTAGTTTGTTTGGAGATTTTTCGTGGCTAAAGAGCTTGCTCGTGAACTGATTAATGCAGGGGTGCACTTCGGGCACGGCGTCAGCCGGTGGAATCCGAAGGTTGCCCCTTTTATTTTTGCCAAACGAGGCAATATTCATATCATAGATGTCAAGAAGACCCTCAGAAATCTTCTTGTCGCCAAGAAACTTCTTGTGGAGATCGTCTCTTCCGGCAAGGACGTTGTCTTTGTCGGCACAAAGCGGCAGGCTCAGAAAGCCGTCGAGGCCGCCGCTGAAAAGTGCGGAATGCACTATGTTTCTCACCGCTGGCTGGGCGGAATGCTAACCAATTTCAGAACTATACGAACACAATTGCAGAGACTGCAGCAACTCGAAGCGATGGTTGAGGACGGGACGCTCGAGAGCGAGAGCAAAAAACAGGCTTCCAGGCTCAAACGAGAGATGAGGAGGATAACGGCTAACCTTTCGGGAGTTCGAAATATGCCTCGTTTGCCGGGCGCTGTGGTTGCTGTTGACGCCCGCAAAGAATATCTCGCCCTGCGAGAAGCGCGCAAGCTGGGCATTGCAACGATTGCACTGCTGGATACCGATTCCGATCCAGACACCGTCGATGTGGCGATCCCCGCCAACGACGACTCTATTCGCGCCGTTCACCTGATACTCAACGAGATGGCTGATGCTGTGGCAATCGGTAAGACTATGGTTTCGGTCCGTCAAGAGGCGCCGCAGCAGCGCGTTCGAAAACCTCGTTCAAGACGCCCTGCAAAAGGGCGAGCTTACGCATCGGCTAAGGCCGGCGACGGCAGCGAAGAGCCTAAGGAAGTTGCCGTTGCTGATAAGGCGCAAGATGGTGATTCCGCCTCATCGGCAGCCGTAGCCCCCGCCGAGAATGGCGGCCAGGCCGCCGCAGACTCGAAGCCGGCGACTGGTTGAGTTAGCGAGGCGGGCTCGACAGGGAATGAAGCCCGCTCTGTCCACCTGAACTATAGGACGGATCTTGACTGCAAATCTCGGATTTGAGGTCTTTGCTTCGAGAAGTGACTTGCGGCTTGGGCAAAATCGATACTTAATTTGAAAAAACAGACTTAATAAAAATACAGGAGTAGGCCAAATGGCGGAAATTTCAGCCTCGACCGTAATGAAGCTCAGAAAAATGAGCGGACAGGGAATGATGGATTGCAAGAAGGCTCTTGCGGAGACGAACGGCGACCTTGAGAAAGCGATAGACCTTTTGAGAAAAAAAGGACTCGCCACTCTTTCGAAGCGTGCAGAGCGTGAGACATCGGAAGGTCTTGTTGTCTGCTGGTGCGGTGAGGATCACAAGCAGGCGGTGATGGTCAGCCTTTGCTGCGAGACGGATTTTGTCGCCAAGAGCGATGATTTTGTCGCCACGGCCGCGAAGCTTCTGGACTACGCCAAAGCCTGCCCTGCGGATGAGGGTATTGATAACGTTCTTGAGACCGAAATCGACGGCAAGAAATTCAGCGACGTTCTGACCGAAGTCGTCAGCAAAACGGGCGAGAAAACTCAGGTCGGTGATTTTCGGCGTTTTACGGTCGCCGGTGCGGGCCTTGTCAGCACGTACATTCACTTCAACGGCAAGGTAGGCGCAATGGTTCTGTTAGAGACCAGCGACGACGGCGTTGCGGGGTCGGACGCAGTCAAACAGCTTGCCGCCGATATCGCGATGCACATTACCGCGACAAAGCCCGCCGCGCTTGACACCGACGGTGTGGACCCCGAGACTATCGAGCGGGAAAAGGGCATCTTCGCCGAGCAGATAAAGAACAAACCACCTGAGATACTCGAGAAGATTGTTGAAGGCAAGATGAAGAAGTTCTTTGCCGAGAACTGCCTTGTTGAACAGGCTTTTGTCAAGGACGACAGCAAGAGCGTCTCGGCGGTCGTTGCGGAAGTGTCGGCAAAAGCGGGAGGAAAAGCGACGATTAAAGATTTCGTTCGGTTCGAAGTTGGGTAGAGCCGATTTCGTATCGCGCTGAATATCCAGGGTCGGCTGTTAGGTATCTATAAAATGCACGAGGCTGATCAGAGAACAATGGCCGAGAGCAAATACAAACGAGTTCTGCTGAAGCTTTCCGGGGAGAGTTTCTGCTCGCCGGGCGGCTTTGGTATCGATGGAGAGGCCCTTGAGGGCCTTGCCGAGCGGGTTTCTCATCTCTGCAAGCTGGGGACCCAGGTGGCCATTGTCGTCGGAGCCGGAAACTTCATCCGAGGAGCGACCTTCTCAAAAACCTCGCGGATCCCCAGAAATACGGCGGATTATATGGGCATGCTTGCAACCATCATTAATGCCTGTGCCCTGCAGGAAACCCTTGAAAAAATCGGCCAACCGACGCGAGTGCTAAGCGCTATCGAGGTCGATGCTCTCTGCGAACCGTTTATCCGAAGAAGAGCGATTCGCCACCTCGAGCAAGGCCGGGTGACAATCCTGGCGGGCGGTACGGGCAACCCTTTCTTCACGACCGATACATGTGCGGCGCTTCGTGCTTCGGAGCTGGATGCGGATTTACTGATCAAGGCGACGAAAGTGGATGGCGTTTACAGCGACGACCCGGTCCAGAATCCCGATGCGGAGTTCTACGAAACGCTATCTTACAGCGACCTGATTGAGAAAAATCTTCGAATCATGGATCATTCCGCAGTCAGCTTGTGCCGGGAAAACAAAATTCCCGTTGTCGTCTTGAATATCTTCAAAACCGGCAATATAACCGACGCACTTTGCGGGCGGAAAGTCGGAACCTTAATTTGTTGATGGGAGACACAGGAGATGCCAACTAAAGCAACCGTTTCGCAGGCGGAAGACAAAATGAAAAAGGCCCTCGATGCGCTGGGTGATGAGCTTAAGTCAGTTAGAACCGGCCGGGCATCGACCGCACTGGTCGAGAATATAAAGGCCGATTTCTATGGTACGCCGACACCTTTGAAACAGATGGCGACATTGGCGACTCCGCAGTTCGATATGGTGGTCATCAAGCCCTTCGATCCGAGTTCTATCAGGGAGATAGAGAAGGCCATTAAAAGCAGTGATCTGAGCATCGCCCCTGTTGTGGACGGCAAGATCATCAGGCTGAATATTCCGCCTTTGAGCGAGGAGAGAAGGACCCAGCTTGTTCAGCAGGCCAGGCAACTGGGCGAGCAGACAAAGGTCGGCATCAGAAATATCAGACGCGATGCTATCAAGCAACTGGAACAGCAGCAGAAGGACAAGACAATCACCGAAGACGACCTCAGTCATGGAAAGAAGAGCCTGGATGACAAGACAAAGACCTATACCGACAAGGTCGATGACGTGGTAAAGCACAAGGCCGACGAGGTTATGCTCGACTGATTACAGGCCGTCGTACCGGGATGCCGAATCTGTCCCGGAGGGGGATCGAGGATGTCTGGAATTCAGCCGGGCTGTTAAGCGCCTTCGAATCAGGCCCGTTGCGTAATAAGTATTCCAAGTATCTTTTTTGTTGGGGGTACGATCATGCAGGCCGGGGAAAAAACCAAAACACCAAAAAACGCCGGAAGGAGAATCGCCAAGTGGATAGTCGTGCTGCTGGTTGTTCTTGTAGTCCTGGTCGTGCTCGCAGTCCCGGCAATAGTCTCTTCGGGCGGCTTCGGGCGCTATCTCCTGTCCAAAATCAACAGCTCCATCAGTGGTCGAGCTGATTTCGCAGACCTTTCAATGGGTTGGCTGAAGGGAGTGCGGGTGCGGGATTTGACTTTCCAGGATGCCTCGGCGGGGCTTTCCGTCAAAGTCAAGAACATTGCCACTAAGCCTCACTATTCATCTTTGCTTGTCGGGGATCTGGCTTTCGGGACTACGACAATTGATCAGCCGCGTGTCGAGATAGAGGTTAAGCAGCCGTCTGAGGGCTCTGCCGCAGTCGATTCCGGCGGTCAGGCCGCAGGCGTTGGAGCGGCCGGCATTGCGATTGTGACCGATGTTGTAATCAACGACGGCAGTATCCGCGTGACGGATGCTCGGTCTCAAACGACCGAACTGTCGAAAATAAATTCGAAGATCGGTCTGCGTTTGCCGCCAAAGCAGTCAACTCTGGTTCTCGATACCGTTCTTGTGGCGAAAGGCGCCGAGTCGAATATTCATGCCGAGGCAAAGGTCGCCCCAAAGAAGCAAAAGGGCAACTCCGGCTGGACGCTGGAAGGAGCAACGGGCGATGTTCAAGTTCAAATCAGCGAGCTTGACCTTGAGTCACTGGAGCCTTTTCTTACATTAGTCGGCGCCGAAGTTCAGGCAAAGGGGCGAATTTCAGCCGATCTCAAAGGGGAATTGAAGAACGGCCGCATGGCGAATGTGCTTGGGAAGGTTACAGGCAGGAACCTGAACATAGCCGCGCCGCAGTTGAAAGGGGATAGCTTTGCCACGAGCGTGCTCGATGCCGATGTCAAGGTGACTCGGCAGGATGACATGATAAGTATCGAGAGCATGAAGGTCCGAACGGACTGGGCTAATCTGGATGCCGTCGGGACCGTTCCGACGACTCTGACGTCTCTCGACGACCTGCTGGCGCCCGAATCGGCGTCGGACCTTAAGGGAGCATTCAATTGCGATCTCGCTGCGGTCGCATCGCAGATGCCCAGGACGCTGGGGCTCAAGGAGGGGACCAGGATAGTAACCGGTAGCGTCGCCGGCAGCGTGCAGACTGTTGCCCAGGCCGGAAAGAAACAACTCAAAGCCAACATCGAGATTGTTGACTTGAAGGGTATTGTGGACGGAAAGGAGGCGTCGTTGTCCAGTCCTGTCCGGGCCGAGATGCTCGCCTCGAAAGACAAAGCAGGTCTGGCATTCGACCATGTCAGCCTCGCAGCATCGTTCGCAAATATTCGTTGTGCCGGAAGCGCCGAAAAAATCAACTACAACGCGGACGTGGATCTTGAGAAATTCCAGTCGGAGTTCGGCCGGTTTGTGGACCTCGGCGGGTACAAACTCGCCGGCCGGGCGACCGAGACCGGAGAAATTGCGATCAGCGATGAGAAGATTACAGTCGCCGGCGCCGCGCAAATCAACGCTCTGAAAATCACTTCGCCAAATGACGTTACGGTGACCGAACCGAAAGCGGATATCTCTTTCGCGGTCGGGTATGACCGCAAGGACAGCATTGTAACCGTCCAGAGTATTCGAACGGATGCGACGTTCGGGCGAATCAGCGTCACCGATGCCGTCGTCCCGCTCGGGGACAACAAAGACAAGGCGATGGATGCGGCGGTAACCGCGAGCAACGTTGATTTGGCCAAGCTTCGGCCTTTTGCAGTTATCTTCGCATCCTTCCCCGAGAAAATGCAGTTGTCGGGAATCGCAGAATCGCAGGTCGAAATTACCTTCGAAAAGGACACTTACAAGATAGTGACGGACAAGACGAGCATCAAGGATTTCCAAGTGACTTCGCCGGGCAAAAAGCCTTTCACCCAGCGCCAGGTTTCGCTGGCTGCGGATGTGGAACTGAACAGCGCCAGGAAGACTTACACGGTAAAGAAGCTCGATCTGTCGTCCGACCAGATAAAGGCGAGCTTTGCGCCGGCGAAATTGACTACCGAAGGAGAGGTTTCCACCGTAGTAGGAAAGGCATCTCTGGATTACGACTCCCAGGCGCTGGGCCTGATAGCGTCGGATTTCCTTCCCTCGGAACTCAAGCTTGAAGGTCGGCGGACCACGTCGGTCGAGTTTGCAGGCCGATACCCTGCGGGCGATTCCGGTAAGCTGCTTTCTAATATGAGCACGAGCAAGTGCACTGTCGGGTTCGATAAGGCGCAGTACAGAGGATTCAACCTCGGGCGTGCGGATATCAATGCTCAATTCGAGAAGGGCCTTTTGAGAATCGATCCGTTCACGACGACCGCGAACAACGGGCAGATTACGCTCTCGGCGAATGCCGATTTCACGGGACCGTCGCCGGTGATACGAACAGACCAGCCCATCTCCGTAACAAACCTGCAAATCAATGAGACCTTGAGTCACGAGTTCAAGGGACTGCTTGCCAAGTTCAATCCTGTTTTCAAGGACGCTCTCGGAGTCGGGGGGTCACTGAACTTCAAAGCCGAGGAGCTTTTTGTTCCTCTGGATCCGGCACGAACCGATGATATAGGCATCTCCGGCTCCCTGAGTATGGAACAGGTAAATTTCATCCCGACCGGTCTGCTTGGCAAGCTTCTTAGCCCGATGGGTCTTGGAGGCAGGCAGTCTGTCGCCAACGTTCATTCGACGAGGTTCACGGTTGCCAAAGGCCGTGTTCAATATGTTGATACCATGCAGATGGATTTACTCGACAAGATCAGTCTTTTCTTCAAGGGCAGCGTCGGTCTTGACGAGGTCCTGAATATGCAGGTGGGCGTGCCGATAAGCGGCCAGACCAGATGGATCCCTCTCGGCGGAACCGTTGATAAGCCCGAAGTTAATTTGGGCGGCGCCTTGCAGAATGAGATTCGCAATACGCTGCTCGACCTTCTCGGCGATGCTTTGAAAAAATAATGGAGTAATCGGACGATGCGCGAGACGAAAAAAGAAAAACCGGAAGGTATCATGGGATTCCTGACGAAGTTTCGGCGGGAAAATGTGTTCAGGGAACTGCTTTCCACTCCGACCTTCCAGCTTGGTCGTGCAGGACGGTTCCTGGTTTTTCAGATAAAGCTCTGGTCGCATTGCGCACGCCTTCTTCGCAATAACCGTGCCGGCAACCAGGCCGCAGCCCTGTCATACTACACCATCT
The DNA here is from genome assembly GCA_016932835.1 of Sedimentisphaerales bacterium. GTDB lineage: Bacteria > Planctomycetota > Phycisphaerae > Sedimentisphaerales > Anaerobacaceae > JAFGCD01. The sequence continues at coordinate 8,074 of JAFGCD010000019.1, read as the reverse complement.
TCGGAATTGTGCCCCTGGCAATCGTAGGGCTGCTGTTCTTTCAATCACTGTCAGCTTTGGATGTGGGGGAGAATGTCAAGTCGCTTGTCTATCACCACCTCCAACTCCAAGGGGTGTATATTACCCAGGCAGACGGGGATGTATTGCTTACGGATTATGTGGATACGATAGTGCAGAAGTTCTACGAAGGGCTCAACAAAGGTTCTCTGACATTCGTCAGCGGCGTCATCGTTATCTGGGCGGCATTGGCTCTCCTCTCGAAAATAGAGAAGGCATTTAACAATATATGGCGCGTCGCACGAGGGCGGGGATTTGTCCAGAGGATGATCAACTACTGGGCGATACTAACGCTGGGGCCGCTTGTGGTCGGTCTTGGTGTTTATATCAGCACGAGGTACGAAGGCCTGGGCCAGTTCCAGCGAACAATCCTGTCGTTCTCGAGCATCGCGCCGCCGATAGTCTCTTATCTTGTCGCCGTGGTTGTGTTCTTCCTTCTGTACTTCGTACTGCCCAATACGAAAGTGCAGGTCAAATCTGCGCTCTGGGCCGCAGCGGTCGCTGCGCTGGTCTGGACGCTTGCCAAGTGGGGATTCGGGGAGTACGTCACCAAGTTCATCCCGTACAGCAAACTCTACGGCGTCATCGGGCTGGTCCCTCTCGGCGTATTCTGGATATTCCTTACGTGGCTGATTGTTCTTTTCGGTCTCCAGTTGACGTACACGACCCAGCACCTTGAAACGCTTGATGCCGCGGAAATCGCCGCCGCCAGGAAGAGAGAAGATGTCTTCGTCGCCGGCGAGTTGACGGCAGTCAGAATTGTGCGGGAGATATGCGAATCGTTTGTCGCCGATCAAGGCCCTCTCAGTGCGGAGGTCCTGTGCAGCAGGCTCGACATACCTGCGGAACTCGGACAAAAAATCATCGACCTGCTCGTCGCCGGTAAGCTTCTGGCGAGAACGTCGGACCCCCACGCGGGCTATGTTCCCGCTAAGGACCCCGCCAGGATAAAACTGTCGGATATCACCGATGCGATCACGCCTCCCGTCACCGGCAAGCGACTCGCTCAGAGTGATAAACTCGCCGATATAGCAGAAGCCAGACGCGCTGTCCTGGCGGAGTATTCGGTTAAGCAGATTCTCGATTCCCAGGACGCAAATACGGGCGGGGCCGTCCGTAATTCCGAGGCAAAGCAGCCGGATCACAACGACGGCGGCGATTTGCCGCAAGGGGCTGCCTGAAAGGGTCGGTTTAATTGCTCGTAACCGTTTGTTTGAACTGCTTGAGGTCTCCGTTCGTCGTACCGAGCACCACTTTTCGCATAAAGTGACACTCTTTCTTACGCCCCGAACAGTGAGATTAACATCCCGACTGCGTCATATAAGAACATCGCCGCGAAAGCAAACAGTGCAAGCGAGCATATTATCAGGACGACCCTGAGGGCGCGTGTGCCGAGGAGTTCGGAACCTTTGAAACTCGCCCATGCAAGCGCTGCCAGCCAGACCAGGTCGCACAGCCAGTGGACTAGGGCAAAGAGTGCAAACGCCCAGGCCCCGCGGTCGCCTGCTCGTGTAGCCAGTCCCAGACCTATCGTCGCCCACCACAGAAGAAAATACGGATTCCCCGCCGTAAGGACTATCCCGGCGATGATCGGCGTGCCTTTGGGACTCTCTGTTTGCTGCTCATCCAGGCGCCGCAGGCTCCCCATTATCTGCACAGCCATGATGATGAGGAACAGCCCACCCGCCAGGCCGATACCAATTTGAACGGGCTGCGATTTAAGAATGCGGTTTATCCCAAGGACGATGAGTATTATCAGGGGAAGCTCTACTATTCCGTGCCCGACGGCGATCAAGACGCCCGCCCATCGATTCCGCGAGCCCATCACGATTGTCGTAGCCGTCACCGGCCCCGGCGCCATCACCCCGGAGAGCGATATCCCAACCACGCTGAGTAAGAACCAGAACAACTGCATCACACCCTCATTTTATTCGCCGATGATTTTGACCAGGAGCCTCTTCCTTCTCTTGCCGTCGAACTCGTAGTAGAAGATGTGCTCCCAGGGACCGAGGTGTAGCTTGCCCTCCGTGATCGCAACGACGACCTCACGTCCCATGATCTGCCGTTTCATGTGAGCATCGGCATTGTCCTCGTAGCCGTTATGACGATATTGACTATGCGGCTTTTCCGGGGCGAGCTTCTCAAGCCAGACCTCGTAATCGTGATGCAGGCCCGATTCGTTGTCATTGATAAATACCGAGGCTGTTATGTGCATCGCATTGACAAGCACAAGACCTTCGCGAACCCCGCTTTCGCCGACAAGACGCTCGACCTCGTCGTGAATGGATACAATCGCACGACGCTGCGGCACGTCCATCCATATTTCTTTTGTAAGTGTTTTCATACAACAGGTCTCCAATTCGAACACGGCAATTATAGCTTCATTACGCGACCGGAGCAAGCCGGACATGAGAAGCGGGCCGTTGCGGCGATTGGGGAATAATCTCTTGCAAAGGCGCCTTTGTGTGACTATCCTTGTTGGTTTAGAATAAGGATGGTCCTCGATGAAAAAGGGAACGTGGGCAAAACTCGTTATCGCGATTCTTGTGGTTGGGGGCATCGCGGTCGGTATTTGTCTGCAATGGCTCGGTCGCGGGAGGGCGAGTGCTGCTGCGCAATGGGGAGCGGGTAGGCTCGGAGGCGCAGAAAAAAGCTATTTCAATAATCGGGCAAAGAGGATACTCGACGAGTGGGGCCACACCCGCCGCACTGCCGAACGCGGGCCCGACGGGCGCTTCGGCGATTCCTACCGGACATATCTGGTCATCGACACACAGGCCGGTGCAATGTGGCTGGAGGATCACGGGCGAATTCTTCCCTGCCAACATGTGGAATTCCCCGCAGGCATGACATGGAAACTATATTATACCACGCCCAAGAGCAGAGGGGAACTGCCCGGAGTCACGAGACTTAAACAGAGAGGCTACAACACGAATCAGCATCTGACGGAGCAATTCTACCTTGTATGGTCGGGGCGCGGCGCCGGTCATATCGAGATGGGCTTCAGCGTCAGCAGCAGGAGCTTCGGCTCGGGAGGAGGACGTTTTACTATCCCCGCCTACAGTTCATCGAGGGCGGTCCCCGAAGACGCATATCCTTCCCTCATAGCGAGTGAAGCCGAGTACCGTCAGTCGCTGTCTTCCGCAGATTCTCCCGATGCGGACGAGCCCTCCGGCTCGACTCTTGAATCGCGGTTGGACAAGAATATGGCCGCATGGTTCGGGGCCGAGAAGCTCTTCTACCGCAAAATCGAAGAGCACGTCGCAAAGGCCGGCTTTTTGATTCGAGAAATCGAATTGCAGCCGGGGCCTGACTACTCGGCGGGAAATGTAAAGCTGCGAATTAGCACGGAAGGAGTTTTCCGGCGGATGTTCCGCGGTGGGTACTGGGGCGACGCTTTTCTGCTGGTCGATATGGTCGGCGAGAACATGTGGTATCTGAAGAGTTGCCGGCGTCCGGGCTGGCCGGCAAACCTGCCCTCGAACGAGCCTCTATCCCTGGAATTTCTTGTCACCGCCGGCGAGGTCGTCAGCGAAGCCGCCGGCGCCGAACTGATCGAAAAAGGACGAAGCATTCAGGACTCCTCCCAGGCAGCGCCGCCGGAGAAGTGGAAAGTGGAATTGAAAAACGGCGCCACAGTCAAATTCTTATGCCTTTGCGAAAATCCCAGCGCCGGCAGGAAATGGTGGGGGCCAGACGGCGAACCAATCGAATACATCCCCTATCATAATTCCCAGCGCTATGGCCCCTGCGGAAAAAACCAAAAAATATATGAGATAGTCTGGAAAATTCAATTTCCGGAAATGCCGGACGGCAGAAGCGGCGGCGGCACGCAGATAAGCCTCGAAGGATCCCGCTGCTCCTACGGACATGTTGCCTGCGATCGATACGGAAACAGACTGCCAGGCCAATTCCAAATCGGCGGATACTCGTTTGACAACTCCCGCGAAAAAACAACCCTGGCCGTCGGCGTTAAGGTCGGCAGCGACGCCGAATACGAGCAGGTGGAGTTTCGGAATATCTCCCTGGTTCCAAACGAGAACCGGGGCTTCGAAATAGCAATGCCGGACGAATAAGCATCGGCCGTCTTCGTGACAGTGCGAGCGAAAGGCATAATCCTGTGATGAGCAGAAGAAACTGGATCAAACTTGTTGTGACCGTTGTTGTTCTTATGATTGTGGCCGTACTTCTCTGGCGTCGTCTGCATATAACCTACTAATCCGGATCCGGCGACGGCCCACACTTCGAGGCAACCTGTCACGTCAATGAAATCGAGAATTCCGCAGGCCATGTCGCTCGATGCTCTTTCAACCCCGAAATCCGTCCAGTACCCTGCGAGCATACTTTGCGCTCTGCGTCAGCGCCTCGACGGTGGACATCGTCTTAGGCGTGCCGGTCTCGACGGCCTGTTCGAGAACCATGTGCGGCCGGACTCCCGACTCCAGCAGATACCCAGCCAGCCTCGGATAGTCGATGTCGCCTTCGGCGAAGGTCTCGCTCCAGATGTTGTCTTGTGACTGCCGCAGGTGCAGTTCCGTGATTCGGCCGCCGTAGAGCTTGAGTACGTCGAAAAGGGCGACGGATGAATTCCCGGCACCGCGATAGACCCAGTGCGCGTCCAGGCAAAGAGTGACATTTTTGGGATCGGTTCCCGCCATCATGTGGTGAAATTCCCTCGCGGCGTTGCGCAGCTCGATATCGTGATTGTGATACGACAGCGTCAGTCCGGCCGCTCTCAACTGCCCGCCGAGCTCATTGAGCATCCGCCCCTGCACTATCAACTGCTTGTCGTCCTTGTTCTGCGGGCCGCCCCATTGAATCGGGCTTGGATTGGTAACGATGATCTTGGTTCCGATTGTCTTGGCCTTGTTCGCGATGGCCATAACCTCCTGCACGCTTTTTTCGGCGGTTTTTTCGTCGTGAAGAGTGCTGTTGACATACAGAGACCGCATCTCCAACTTGTGCTTCTTCAGAAGCGGCGCAAGCATATCTATCTCGGCTGGATTCGTCACCAGCGGTTCGTAGCCGTCCATCCCAGTCGAAGCGAGCTCTCCCAACCCGGCATCGAGTGACTTGTTAAAGTCCTTGCCTTCCCGCTGGTAGAAGACAAGCCACGGGTACTGGTTGCACGCCAGATGAAGCGGAGCTCTCCTTTTGCTCTCTCTGGCCCGTACTCCTGATGTCCCTGCTGCCGCTGCGCCGGCCAGTAAGGCCAGATTGCCCAGAAGGGTCCTGCGGGAAATCGTTTCGTAAGACATAATAATCACTCCTGCTCGAAAATATTGCTCATGATGTTATCAGGTTTCTGTATGTCGCCTCAATGACATCGACCATCGTATCAGGCGAGAACTTCTGCCTTACCGATTCCCGCCCTGCTTGGCCGAGTCTTTTTCGCAAAGGCTCGTCTTTAATCAACTCCTCGCAGGCCCGGATCAGTTGAGGCACATTTTTCGGCTGAATCAGTCTGCCGGTGTTCTCGTTTACGACCTCCCTTGCCCCGTCAACGTCGAAGGAAACTGCGGGCCTGGCGCACAGCATCGCCTGCGGCAGTGTCCTCGCCAGTCCCTCACGCAGGGAACAATGAACCAGAATGTCCGAAGACTGTATCGCAAGGGGAATCTCATCGGGGCGGAGCAGCCCGGTGAATCTGAATCTCTCTGCCAGGCCCAGTTCCCGGATTTGCTGCCTGTACGTTTGCGAGAGATTTCCGTCACCGACGAACAGCCAGATACAGTCGTCGAATTTCTTCGAGAGCTCCCGCGCCGAGTCGATTATGTAGTCATGCCCTTTCAGTTCGAAGAGCCTTGCGACGGTGACGAGCACAACCGCTTTTTCGGGAATGTCATATTTACGGCGGAAGGCCATACGCTGCTCTTGGGGAATCTCGGTAAGAAAATCATCCTCGTCGATGGCCGAGTAGGCCGTTGTGAATTGTTCGGGCGAGCCAATGCCTGCTGCCAGCGACTGCGCGGTCATGGCGTCGGCTACGCTTATGAAGGCGTTCGTCCTTTTCCCTGCCGCCTTTTCTATTGCGATGTAGAGCCTGTTCAGAACTGCGCCTTGGTACGGATGAAATGCCAGCCCGTGAATTGTATGCACCACTGCCGGCCGCCCGGCGGCCCACTTATCCTTTAACGCGCATCCCGCATATCGGCCGAGGATGCCCGCCTTAGCGGAATGTGTGTGGACAATATCAGGCTGCAACTTCCGCAGCAGCTTCTTTATCGCATAGTAAGCAGGGATATCGTTGACCGGGTTTATTGCCCTGCGGAGTTTATCGACGACTATAGTCTCGTACCCGGCGTTCTTAGTTTGCTCGAAAAGCCCCCCCTCAGGCCCCAGCGCGGGGCCCGTGATCAAAGTCACCTCATGCCCCCGCTCAGCCAGGAGCTTGCAGGTAATAAGCGTATTCTCCTGCGCCCCGCCGAGGATCAGTCTGGTTATGATATGAACGACCTTCATTTTTTAGAAGACAGAAAGTAGGAATTCACACGCCTCAGATGACTATTGCCCGTTATTTGGTGTCGGTCAGACAGCATTTTATGCGTTCTCGTCGGTTCTTAAGGCTTTGGAATACCCCGGAGCAGCTTACTCGCCTCTGTAAGCTGCGAATCCAGCCTTTCAATACCGGCACATCCCAAATCGCTTACGAGTATAAGGTAATAGCGACATTCTTCAAGTGAGACCTGCGCGATATTCAAGAATCGCAATTTCTCCGACTGTCAAGTCCTGCTTAAAGTTGTCGTTTGTCTTCTTTATGACATCTCAGTGTCTTCCGTGATCTCTCCGTAAGTCCCATAGGGAGTGCTTCGAATTTCACCTGCTGAGGGTTAGATTCTTTTTCCCGATCACCTTCCTCATCTTTCTGCAGAACTCCTCATCCGGATCGACGCTCAATTTCTTATCAACGCTCGTCCTGACCCTGCCCTTCGCAGTCTGCACCGCCACGAATACCTCGCTTTTGCCCTTATGGTGCTCGCAGATACTCCGAATCTCAGCCACCTTTGCCTCGCTGACGTCTCTCGCCTCGAGCGAGATCCGCACCTTCACCGCGACTTCATCCTTAATCTTCTCTAACGGCACAACCTTCGACGCCAGCACGTTAGGCTGTTCCCGCCGAAAGTCCAGATTACCCTCCACGAAGACAACCTCATCTTCCTTAATCAAGTGCCCGTATTTCTTAAGCACCCTCGGAAAAAGTACAACCTCCACCTGCCCCTGTAAATCCTCTAACACAACAACCGCCATCTTCGCACCTGCGTTCTTACCGTTCTTCGTCAGGTTATACCGAATCCGCGCAATCATCCCGCCCACGACAACCTCCTTAACCCCTTCGCCGTCGCGCAGTTGCGAGCTGTTATGTGTCGAGTATATATCCAGCGTCTCGGCATGGTGGCTCAGCGGATTGCTCGTAACATAAAACCCAAGCACCTCCTTCTCGTACGCCAGCATCTGCGCCTCAGGCCAAGGCGCGACCTGAGGCAGCCGTTTCTCATCTTCGGAATAATCCGTCTGCCCCGCGGACCCGAAAAAGTTCATCTGCCCGTTCGCCCTGTCCACCTGCAGGCTCGCCCCGTTCTCCATCGCCGCTTCCAGCCCCGCCATCATCTGGTGCCGCCCCCCGCCCAGCCTGTCGAAAGCACCTGCCTTAATCAAAGCCTCCATTACCTGCTTATTCGCCGCACGAAGATCGACATTTTCGCAGAAGTGGAACAGGCTCTCGAACTTGCCGACCTTCTGCCTCGCTGCGATAATCTGCTCGACCGCCTTGCCCCCCACCCCTTTGACAGCCGCCAGCCCGAACCGTATCACCTCTTTCTTCTTGCCGTCTTCGCCGCCGACGTAGCGAGGCGTAAAATCAACTCCGCTCTCATTTATATCCGGCGCCATGACCTCGATCCCCATCTCCCTGCACTCGCCGATATAGTCAACGACCTTGTCGGTATTGTCCATTTCGTAAGTAAGCAGCGCCGCCATGAACTCCACCGGCCAGTGGGCCTTCATATAAGCCGTCTGG
>JAFGCD010000018.1 GCA_016932835.1 Sedimentisphaerales bacterium | reverse complement strand
GACGGCTTGCAGGAATTCGCACGACTACACCTACTCAGAATCGAAAAAAACCAACTCAAACCCTGGAGAAACGGGTAATCGCGTGTAGAATGATACGGGCGGCACGTAAATGCGGCGGGTTCTGCAGTTCAGCCGGTCTATGGCGCCGTTTTACATGTGAAATCAGTCGTTCCGCTTTGTTCCGCGGATGACCATCCCGGAGAGATTTCTGCCGATGTATGATTTACCGTCGGGCGCAACGCGGAGTTCATCGAGCCAGGCTCCGTTTGGGGCGTTCTTGTCGGGCCTGTGCATTATCAGATTATTTCCGTCGAGCGTCCATCGAGCGTCCGAGTCCGGGTGGTCGAGCCTGCCGTCGGGGAGGATTGTGACGGTGCTCTCGACTTCGTAGTTTACAAGGTGCTTCCATTTTCCGAGGAGATCGGATGGTTTCAGTTCGGCCTTTTCAACAAGCGGTGCTCCGAGAGGTTCTCCTGCGAGAGGCCAGGCCCGATCGTCCCAAAGCAGGGGTCTGATCTGCAGGTTTCTGCCGCCCCTGGTTTCTCTGGCGTCGTAGGTGTGGTGTACTATGAAATCGCCTTCGGGGGTCTGCAGGACGGCGTTGTGGCCCGGTCCTCGCCAGTTTTCGTGGCTTGCGAGGACGAGCGAGCCGCCTCCTTCGGTCATTCGTTTGCCTGCGATGTCGATATAGGGGCCTGTTACTTTCCTGCTTCTGCCGACCATGACGCGATATGTGCTCCTGACACCGTCACAACAGGCATCGAAGGATACGAAGAGATAATAGCAATCATTGTGCAGGATGATGAATGCCGCTTCGATTGCGTGGTGCTGCGGCCGGCGGGCAAGGGAATATCGCCTGCTGTCGTCCGGATTGGGTTTTCCGGTGGCCGGGTCGATGTGCACCATTTTTATTCCGTCCCAGAATGAGCCGAAGGCAAGGTACACGCCGCCGTCGGTATCGACGAATGCGGCGGGGTCGATTGCGTTGAAATTTGTCTTATCCGGCGCAGATTCAATGGTTACGCCGTGGTCTGTCCATTTGTAATCTTCGCTGGCCGGGTCGAGGGTCTTGTTGGTCGCAAGCCCTATGCAGGACCTCTGGCTGCCGAATGTGGATATCGAGTAATAGAGGTGGTATTCGCCGTTGAAATACGAGATATCGGGCGCCCAGATGTTTCTTGCACCGGGAACTTCGGTGCGAGCCCATTGCGGAACGCGGGTCTGGAATACGCTGCCGAGGGGCTCCCAGTTGAGCAGGTCTTTCGAGCGATGAATGGGGATGCCCCTTCCGGTCGAGAAGATATAGTAGCAGCCGTCCTCTTTCGATTTGATTATGCCGGGGTCCGGGATGCCTTTCGCAAGACCCTGGGCCGCATGTGCGCCGAGACCGGCGGCCAGGATAAGCAATAGAGAGGCAATACAGATTCTGCCGTGCCGTTTTCCGAGGTTCCAGTTACAAAACATTGCTGTTCTCCTTTTTTGGTTTCACGGTGGGCGGGCCATCGTGACTATTGGGTCGTACTTTCACTTAGCATATCGAGTCCGGCTTGGAAATTCAAGCTTGCTCGGTGTTTTGTCGTGCGAATCGGCAAGGCGGCGGTCATCGGCGGAGCGTTACTTGAATTTCACGGCTTCAGAGGGTAATATGGTTGTTTCGGCTTACTTCTGCAGGATTGTACTGAAAAGGGCAAGAAATTCATGGCCATTGTGACGCTGCGTGATATCCACATCGCCTTCGGGATGGAGGTCGTCCTGAACAAGTTGAATCTTCAACTGCACCGGGGCGAGAAGGTCGGCATGGTTGGCGCGAACGGCTCAGGCAAAAGTACAATCCTCAAGCTCATAACCGGCCAGATCAAAGCCGACATGGGAGAAATGATCAAACAACGAGGGCTGCGTATCGGGTATCTGCCGCAGGAATCGACTTTCAGCGGGGGGCGTACCGTTCTGGAGGAGATGCACGCCAGTGTCGGGGGCATACTAAAATTGCAGAAGGCTATCCATGCCGTATCCGGCGAGATGGAGAGCCTGAGCGGCTCGGATCTCAAGGCTAAGATGAGACAGTACGACAGCTTGTGTCATGATTTCGAGGCAGCCGGCGGCTACGCATACGAGACCCGCATCCTCGCGACCCTGGCGGGCATTGGCTTCGAGCCTGAACTGCACCAGGTAAGCACCTCGGCGCTCAGCGGGGGGCAGTTGTCCCGGCTTGGGCTGGCACAGGTCCTTATGCAGGATACGGATTTGCTGCTGTTAGATGAGCCGACGAACCATTTGGACCTTCAGGCAACCGAATGGCTTGAGAGATTTCTGGCGGGGTACAACGGGGCCGCTGTAATAATCAGTCACGACCGGTCGCTGCTGGATAAGGTTGCGTGCAAGATAATCGAAGTAGAGAAACAGCAGGCGAAGGTGTGGAACGGCAACTACAGCAACTACGTTCGGACCAGGGAGGCCGTCGGCCTGCAACAGCAGCGAGAGCACGTCAAGCGAGTGGAGATGGTCGAGCGAACGCTGGACTTCATTGCCCGCAACAAAGACCAGGAGGGCATGCGTAAGACGGCCCGCGGGCGCAAGACTCAATTGAACCGCCTGCTGAAAGAGAACCCTGACTTTCTCGACAAACCCGCCGGCGAAAAGACGATTGACTTTTCTTTCGGCAAGTCCGGCAAGACAAGCAATCTCGTCCTGCGATGTGAGGAGTTGGGCAAGTCCTTCGGTGACGTGACGCTGTTCTCCGAGCTGACATTCGACGTACTGAGCGGAGAACGGCTGGGCATCACAGGCCCGAACGGCACGGGCAAGAGCACGTTGCTGCGGCTGGCTCTGGGACAGATGGAGCCATCGGCGGGAAGTATTCGTATGGCGAAGACCCTGCGTATCGGCTATCTCGACCAGCACGGGGATGTGCTCGACGCCTCGAAGACCGTTCTGGAGGAGGCTTCCGGCTCGAATCCCGAGATGCTGCCGGAGCGGATTCGCAACAGGCTGGGGGCGTTTCTGTTTACCGGCGACGACGTGTTCAAAAAGTGCGGAGATCTCAGCGGCGGGCAGCGCAACCGCCTGATGCTCTGCAAACTTGTCCTGAGCGAAGCGGATGTCCTGGTCATGGACGAACCGACGAACCATCTGGATATAGCAAGCCGGGAAGCTCTCGAAGAAGCGCTGGACGATTACGGCGGGACGATAATCGTCGTCAGTCACGATCGATATTTTCTGGACCGGGTCGCAGACAAACTTCTCGTCATAGGCGTTGATTCCGTGGGTTCGCGCTGTATTGGCAAGACGGAGTTCGCCGGCATCAAGCCGGTATATTCACACTATGCATCGCTGGTTCAAACGCGTTTAGAAGCCGCAGAGCAGAAGCAGGAATCCCGCAGGGGCGGGCGACGAAGGAGGCGGCCTGCAACAGCCGCGAGCAAGGCCAAGCCCAAAACGCCGGAAGAGCTCAGACGCTTCAACAAGTACTCCATCGAGCAAATCGAAGAGATGATCACCGAGCATGAGCGGGAGCTGGCTCGAATGAAAGAGCAGTTCGGTGACGCGGCGATATACAAGAACCCCGAACAACTGGCCGAGCTGCAGGGCAGCTTCGAGGGCAAGACAGCGGAACTGGAACTGCTGTACCGGGCTTACGAGCGTCGGCTGGGATAGCGGGGGATTTCGGGGTTAAGCCCCCCGCCGCTGCGTGCTTACCTTATTTTCAAGGCGAAGAGTCTTTTCTGAGTCGGCAGGTATAAGACGCCTTCATGGATGACCGGGGTAATAGCCGCCGATTTCAATCGCGAGCGTGCGATTAGGGTCTTCTGTTTTGAGGCCTCGAATATCCAGAGCAGGCCTGATTCGGCGCCTATATATACTTTGCCGTCAATGACGATAGGCGAGGCGGTCCAGACTCCGGCTTCGAGTTCGTGCTGCCAGTATTGCTGTCCGGTATCGGCATCGAGACAGTGCAGCCGCCCGCTGTAATCGGCGGCGTACACAAGTCCGTCGTGGAGTGCGACATTCGAGATGCTGCGTTCGACCAGGCGGCTGGTCCATATTATTTTGCCGGCGGCCGCGTCGATACATGAGAGCATACCTTTTCCAGGCCCGTGTATGGGGCTTTCTCCGATGGCAACGTAGATTCGTCCGTCGGCGACGACGGGCGTTGCGATAATCTCTGCGGGCCCATCGGGACTCTTGTTCGTATGGGTGGCATAGGGTATTTCACGTCCATCGCGGCGACGGTAATCACCGGGATTACAGTCGCACTGCCATATCTTCTCCAGCGTCGGATTATCTTTGCCGGCTTCTTTTGGGTCGAACGGCTTAAAGGCATAGAGGATGCCGTCGCCGCCGCCGAATAGAATCATGGTGCGTCCGCCTGTCTCGACGGCCACGGGTGAGGACCAGTGCCCATGGAACATCCTCTTTCCGATCAATTCTCCGTCGGTGGCCGCGAGTCTGCCGGTGTGCTTGTCCAGGACAATGAGGCTTGGTGCGAGGGGGTTTGCGACGAGCTTGTGCCTGTCATCCTGTCCATTCGAGGTGCAGGCGTAGAGATACTGGCCGTGGAGGGCGGACGAGCTGCCGCAGACATCGTGCGGGACGGCGCCGACTTCAGTGATCATGTCGAATCGCCAGATAATGTCGCCATCGGCCCTTGTGAGCTTGTAACCGGAATCCTGCGGAATTGCCATATATTCGGTTTCATCGAGGAAAGGCCCCTGGTTTCCTTCTGCCTGGCCGTTGCGGTCGAGGCATAGTACGTCGCCCCGCGGCCCGACGATATAGAGCCTGTCGCCTTCTACGGCGGGCGAGGAACAGACGCCGCATTTCCACTGGTTGAAGTGGTATGGGGGTTTAACGCCTTCCATATATCGGGGGATCGGCAGCTGCCAGATCATCTCGCCGGTCGAACGGTCGAGGCACATCAGGACTCCGCCTCCTGTTCTCTTTGCAGCAGGATGGTCGAGAGCCATATCGTTGATGCCGATGAAGATTCTGTCGCGGTCGATTCGGGGAGTGGTGTACTGATGTGTTCCAAGGCGAATTTCCCAGAGGAGATTTTCGGGGCTGAATACGTCGGGCAAGGCCGAGTCATTCGCCGCCGCCGAGGCAGGAAGGCCTGCGACCGACAGAAAAACACAACTGAGAAGACTGGCCATGATATTGAGGCATGTATGTCGGTTGTATGTCGATTGTATCGACTCGGAGGCAACTGCCATAGGTGTCCTTTCAGTCCACAGTCAATATACTTGCAGCTTTAGCCTGCAATTCATTCTGTGCAAGGATAACACAAATTCCCGCGGAATTCAAGCAGGGGGCGAAATCAAGCTCCGACGATACAAGCTCGAAACGTCCGAGCTAAGTTTGTCGTTGCAAGGTCGGCTGAATTGCCCTTATTATGTAAGGCGCGTTTTTCCTGAAGACCCGGCGACGAATAAGTTCGGAGTTACGATTCGTATGCGACATTTGCGGGCAGAAACAATAGTTCGAGTCTCGTGCGCGCTGCTTCTTATTTCCTGCAGTCCGAGTCATCGAAGGATGGAAACCGAACCGGCCAAGCCGCAGAACACCACGGCGATATTGGGGGCGTTCCAGGCGGAAGTGGCGCTTCTGGAGGACAGGCTTGCCGAGCGGAAAGAATACACCATCGAAAGCATCAGGTTCGTCACGGGCACGATGAACGGCAGAGGCGCCGTAATCGTGTGGACGGGGATCGGCAAGGTCAACGCGGCAATGACGACCACGCTGCTGATAGAACACTTCAAACCGCGAGAGATTATCTTTACGGGCATAGCAGGCGGCGTTAACCCAACGCTGCAGCCCGGCGATATTGTGATAGCGGAAAAGACGGCCCATCACGATATGGGGACGATATGGCCGGAGGGGCTGTTCTTCAAGGGCGTTAAAAATCGACTTACCGGCATTCAGAATCCGGTCTTCTTTCGAGCCGATTCCGGATTAGTGGAATTGGCCGAGCTGGCGGGCGGCAAGGCGGCGTTTGAAAAGATAGAAACGACAGAAGGAAAGAGATTGCCGAAGATACTCAGGGGCGTCGTCGTGACGGGCGATGTGTTTGTGGCTTCGGAGGAGAAATGCCTTGATTTGCGTAAAAGGCTCGATGCCGACGCGGTCGAGATGGAAGGGGCGGCGGTCGCGCAGATATGTCACCAGAGGCAGGTTCCGCACGTCGTCATACGCAGTATCAGCGACAATGCTAATGCCGGGGCGATAGTCGATAAGCAGATGTTCTATATACTGGCCGCCAAGAATTCGTCGAGCCTGGTCTTTGAGATGATGGCGCAGGCCGGCATCTTATCCCACGGGCAAGAATGAATCGACCGATTTCATTCTATTGATATAGATTTGCACAATTTCAGATGATTGGGATTTAAGAGGAACTCGTTATGACAGAGGAATATCAGGAGTTGAGTCAGAAGCGTCCCGCCTTGAAGACTGAAATAGTAGCCGGGGTGACTACGTTTCTTACGATGGCGTACATCATCTTCGTAAACCCTTCGATTCTGAGTCTGGATGGAATCGCGCCGCCCGGCATCGCGGTGATGAATAAGCAGGCGCTGGTCGGGGCGACCTGCATTGCCGCCGGTGTTGCGACGCTAATCGTCGGCATAGTCGCGCGGGCGCCTATTGCGATGGCCCCTGGGATGGGGCTCAACGCGTTCTTTGCCTCGCTGCTGCTGTCAGGGCGCATGAACTGGCAGACGGCTCTGGGAGCGGTCTTTTTGTCGGGGCTGTTTTTCCTGGTGCTCACGCTGTTAGGACTGCGCAAGCGGCTTGTCGAGGCTATTCCGCCCTCTCTGATCTCTGCGATTGCCGTCGGGATAGGTTTATTTATCACGTTTATGGGGCTTGTGAAGTTGGGAATCGTCGTCGGTGATGAGTTCACTCTTGTCAAAGCCGGGCCGCTGAACGGTACGATACTCATCGGGCTTTTCGGGCTGCTGGTGATGATCGTTTTCGAGATGCTCAAAACAAGCGGCGGGCTTGTGGCCGGGATACTGGCGGCGACGGCTTTGGCGGCGGCGTTCGGGAAAGTCGAGATGCCTGAAAAATATTTCGCCATGGACCTGAATCTTCAGGCGGTAGCCTTCAAGCTGGATATTCTCGGCGCGTTCAAGTGGGGATTCGTCGGGAGCATCTTCACCCTGATGTTCATAGATCTTTTCGATAGTATCGGGACCTTGGTCGGGTGCTGTCACCAGGCGAATATGGTCGATGATAAGGGCCGGATAAGAGGGCTTGACAGACTGTTGGGAATCGATGCTGTTGCGACGATGATCGGCGCGGTACTGGGGACATCGACGACGACCGCATACATAGAATCCGCCGCCGGCATCGAACAAGGCGGGCGGACCGGTGTTACTTCGATTGTTACCGGTCTGCTGTTTCTGACAGCGGTATTGTTCGTGCCTCTGGTGGGGGTCGTTCCTGCGTATGCGACGGCGCCGGCGCTGATTATGGTGGGGCTGTTTATGATGAGGGAGGTCAAGAAGATAGATTTCGGCAATCTGCAGGAGGCCTTTCCCGCCTTCGTTATCATGGTGATGATCGCCCTGAGCTACAGTATCAGCACGGGACTGGCGTTCGGGTTCATTTCGTTCACGGTGATAAAAATCGTCTCCGGCAGGTTCAGAGAGATACGGGGGGCTATGTGGGTCATCGCCCTTTTGTCCGTGCTGTTCCTGGCGCTCGACCAACTTCCTGGAGCAATTGACTATTTGAAGGACGCTCTCGGCTTCGAAATTCACAAGGCGCCGCTGTTCGAAGGAGGCATCGAGTAGCTTTATTCCGGCGGTCCGGGCGGTTTCAATGCGTAAGATTCCTTGTTTCAGATGGGGCGCAGGGTTAGAATGTCCGCAGATAGAGATAGTGTTAGAGTTGCTCGCACCCTTCCGGGAACGAGCCGATTACGGAATAGAATAAGGAGATTGCATAATGGGTAAGGTTTCTATCGGCGTGAATATGGAATTTGTGCGTCATGCGGACAAATCGTTCGAATGGGGGGTGGAAAAAGCCGCTTCATTGGGTTACGAATACGTCGAGCCATGGGTCCACCTGGGACGCGAACTAATGAGCGAGGCTGGGTACTACCAGACCGTCTCGATGCTGGACGACCCTTATCGTGTCAAGCGGGCCTGTGAAAAAGCAGGCGTCAAGCTCTCCGGCCTGTCGTCGCATACGCCTCTCTGTAAGCCGGATATAAGCGGCAATTACCTCAAACAGGCCATTCGATTCGCAGCCGAGTGCGGGGCGCCGGTTGTCAATACTGACGAAGGGCCCAAGCCCGCCTGGACCACCGAAGAAGAGGACCATGTCCTGATGCGTTATGTACTCAAGGAAGCCGCGGCCTTTGCCGAGGCACGAGGCATCCTGATAGGTATCGAGCCTCACCAGCAATACAGCAAACATCCCGACGGCCTGGACAGAATTTATGGCCTTGTCGATTCGGATGCTATCGGGATCAATTTCGACACGGGCAACAGTTATCTCTGCGGCCACGATCCGATTGAGTGGCTCGAACACGTTAAGGACAGACTGGTTCATCTGCACGCCAAGGATATCTCTATCGAGCAGTCCGAAGACGAGAGGGGCAAAGTCACCGGGACGCCGTCGGGCTGTGCGTGCGGCGAGGGCGTTATCGAGTGGAAAAAAGTAATCGAGGTATGCCGCCAGGCGCCGCGCGATATCGTTTTGAGCGTCGAGTGCGGCACTATAGAGCAGGCTGAGACCAGTATCAAACATCTCAAAGCCCTGGTGTAACAGAGGCGAACTTGTCATGAGAAAAGGGGCTGTCAAGAGAAGGGATTTCCTTCGTGGGGCCGGTATCGCAGCCGGGTCGGCTATCGCCGGAGCGCGTTTTCTTGGATGCTCCGCTTCACAGGGCGGCACAGGCGACGAGCGCGTTCGAAAGCCGAATGTGGTGTTTGTCTTCGCGGACCAGTGGCGTGCTCAGGCGACGGGATATGCGGGGAACAAGGACGTCAAGACGCCGAATCTCGACAGGCTGGCGGCTGAGAGCGTGAATTTCAGTAATGCCGTTTCGGGATGCCCGGTGTGCAGTCCGTATCGGGCAAGTCTGCTCACGGGGCGATACCCTTTGAGTCACGGGGTTTTCCTGAACGATGTGCTCCTTGACAACGAAGCAACCTCTCTTGCTCAGGCTTACAAGGGCGCCGGCTACGAGACGGGCTATATCGGCAAGTGGCACCTGAACGGCAATGGCAGGGGAACGTTCATACCTCGCGAGCACCGGCAGGGTTTCGATTTCTGGAAGGTGCTGGGCTGCACTCACAATTACAACAACTCCTTCTACTACGGCGACGAGAATATCAGGCTGAAATGGGAAGGCTATGATTCTATCGCCCAGACACGCGAGGCGCAGCGTTACATCCGCGAACATTCACGGGGCAAGCCTTTTGTCCTGGTCCTTTCGTGGGGGCCTCCGCATGCACCCTATCATACGGCTCCGGCGAAGTACCGGGCAATGTTCGATGCTGAGAAGCTGAACGTGCGGCCCAATGTCCCCGAGAACCAGAGGGCCGCCGCCAGGAAGACCCTTGCGGGTTACTACGCCCACATTGCGGCTCTTGATGACTGTATCGGCGAACTGGCGGCGACATTGGAAAAGGCCGGGATAGCAGAGAATACGATCTTCGTTTTCACGTCGGATCACGGCGACATGCTTCACAGCCGGGGCCAGATGAAAAAACAAAGGCCCTACGACGAGTCTATTCGGGTTCCGTTTCTGGTTCGTTATCCGGCGTGCGTGAAGGCGCGGAGAATCGATATGCCGATAAACTCGCCTGACATAATGCCGACGCTCCTGGGCTTAAGCGGCATCGAAATACCCGATACCGTGGAGGGGACGGATTTCAGTAACGTCGTCACGGGCAAGACCAAGCCGCCCGACAACGCCGCCCTAATCAGTTGCCAAAGCCCGTTCGGGCAGTGGACAAGAAAGAACGGCGGGCGGGAATATCGAGGCGTCCGCACGAAGCGCTATACCTATGTGCGCGATTTGAACGGGCCGTGGCTGTTTTTCGACAACGAGAAAGACCCATACCAAATGAATAATCTCTGCAACAAGCCGCAATACAGCCAATTGCAGAACAAGCTGGAGGTACTCTTGTCGCGAAAACTCAAGGAGACCAACGACGAATTCCTCCCAGGCCCGCATTACATCGAGAAATGGGGCTACACCGTAGATGAATCCGGAACCGTAGTGTACACTGATTGAATGGACCATGATGACATCTGAAATTCGCACCTTCGCAAGCTTGGCAATACTGGTTATCGCGTCGCCCTCTTTGTGCTCTTCTGCGGAGCCGGATGTTTCAGGAGGGGCCGGCCAAGAGCTGCCGGCAATAACCAAGGTCTGGGACACACAGTCGCCTCTTGAGGATGAGGCCGATCTGCCGGACAGAACCAACTGGAAAATCGTTCCGAGTAATCTTCTTTCGCTTGAAGCCGATCCGGCGGCTGCCGTTTCAGACCCCGGCTACTACGGCCGAGAATACTCATTCAAGGGCGATGCCGTAGTGGAGAATGCCTATCTGAAGGCCGTGTTTCACTCAAAGAAAGGCAAAGTGGTAATTTATTCGCAAGGAGACCCAGGCAATAACAGAGTGGACTTCGTTCCACTTCAACTGAAAGGAAAACGGGCAATTATCAGCAGGTGCAGTATTCTGCGGAATACCGGCGATGAAGTGAGCTTGGAAGCCTCTTTTTGTGAGGAGACGGGAAGGGATGATCTTTCCGCTATTTTGTCGTTCGACGGGAAGCGGATTGTTGAGATCTCGCCTGCTGAGGATACCAAAGGCATCAGTCTGCCGGGCACAATCGAGTACGGTGTGGCGCCGGCCTTTATCGGCGACGATCTGGTATTCAGCCCGAGAGATTATCCTTCGTTAACTGAGCTGAACATTCCTCCGGATAATGTTTTTCTGGGATTGATGAAGGGTAACAACGGCATGCTGGTTGTCACCTGGCCGAACGGAAACCAGCGAATCAGACTGATACTCGACAGCGAAAGGCAAGAACCCCGACTGATCGAGTCGGTTGACATCGATAATGACGGTCGCAGCGTTTATCTGGCGTTGCTGGATGCTCCCGGCATATGGCACAAGGAGGAGTTGAAGCCTTCTTATCTTGAGAAAGACGTAGCCATAAACTGGAGAAAGCCCTTCCCTGCAAAATGGAAGACGCAATTCGCCGAAGCAGGCGTGAATACTACCTACAACTTCAGGGAATCCAAGCAGAACATCTGGCGAGCTATAGTAGGTCGTTATATATATCCGGCCTGGTTTGAAGGGGACAATACCTTCTATCGTCTTGGTAAGAAGATACCGCCGGAAGGAGAATCCATCATTTATTTTCTGGAGAGAAACGGCACTGGCGCCTCAGTCTCCGCTCCCGTCGATATTATGCAGGAGACTCTTGGCAGGCAGGGGTGCGATGCGATATTTGATCTTTCAGGTCGGAGGCTTCGCACCCACCACAGGAGAGGAAGCCTTGGCATTCGCCGCGCCGCCACGTGCGGATGCACGGCGGCAATAGAGGTTGTTTTCAAGGCCGGACAGGAAGTGGAGAAGAAAGACTATGTTACCGGGGCTGTGGATGATATGGTTTATTTTGTCACGCGGCATGTCGAGCGGATCGGGGAATATCAGTCTTTTGCCCGAGACATGACGAGCTTCCTGGATCTTAAAAGGAAATCCGCCCCTGACTTAAAGCCCTTTTTAGACAGCATGGAGGCAATAGCGCAGAAGATACCGCAGGAATACAGTGCTCAACAAGAGAACGTTAAGACTCTGGCATACGCGGCTGAATTAGCTCAGCAGACGAAAGCTCTGGCTGAAAAGGCGGATCCTCAGAATCTGCCTTCCGTTCTGGAGCTTGGCGAGAAATGGAGAGGAATGGGAGGCGCCCAGGACGAACTGCTCGGTAAGTTTCACAGCATAACGAGGAACCTGTTTCAGCAGGCCGGGTACGGCTGTGTAAATCTACCGGAAGCAGTTGAAATTTCACGAGAAATCAGAAGGCGTTGCAGAATGTGCCTTAGGAATCCCGACGGTTATGAAATATGGCCGGATTATTAAGCACGCCATTCCAGGTCGAAGACCAAAATCGGAGATCGAAAATCATGAGACACTATATTGTGGCCGTATTTCTCCTGGCCGGGATTCTGTCATTGGTTTCGGGCTGCAAGCGTAAGGCCCCTGTGGATGCACCCGAATCGCCAAGCAGCGCGGCAGAGGAATCGAATGCCGAATCAGGCAGAGAAATGGTTTTGCTTGCCGGAGGAAGGTTTACAATGGGAGATGCCAAAGAGGTGGATGCGGCACCCCATGAAGTTGCGGTAAGCTCGTTCTATATGGACAAGCGGCTCGTGACCCAAGCCGAATACGAAAGAGTCATGGGAAAGAATCCTTCCCGCTGGAAGGCCCCCGGCAATCCGGTCGAGCAGGTGCGATGGTCGGATGCTGTCAGATACTGCAATGCTCGGTCCCGTCTTGAAGGCTTTGAGCCTTGTTACGATTTGCAGAGTTGGGAATGCAACTTTGACGCGAACGGATACAGGCTGCCTACGGAAGCAGAATGGGAATATGCCTGTCGGTCAGGAACCAAAACAGCGTATTCCTTCGGAAACAGCCCGTCACAACTGAAAGATTATGCATGGTTCGAGGACAACTCCGGTTCAAAACCTCATCCCGCAGGGCAGAAACGTCCTAATCCCTGGGGGTTATATGATATGCACGGCAACGTCTGGGAATGGTGTAACGACTTTTACGGAGTTGACTACTACCAGCAGAGCCCCGAAGAAAATCCCAAAGGTCCGAAGGCCGGAGAAAGCAAGGTAGTGCGCGGTGGTGCATGGAAATTCAGCGCAGACAGCTGCCGTTCCGGGTACCGCTACAACGAGGACCCCGGATACGTCGATGCCTGTTTCGGATACGATATCTACGGCTTTCGATGCGTTAGAAATACGGCAGAGGCGAGCGTACTTGGCCAAGAGACCATCTCGAACCTGTCACCGTGAATTGACAAAGAATGGAGGATTGCCATGAGAATATTCGCAAGGAATAGTGGTTTAGTCTGGTTTTTTGCCGTCTCGTTAGCGGCGGGCAGATTTGATTCGACCGCTTCTGCGGAAGGGATACACATTTCGACGGACACAGACGTAGTCTCTATTGCCGCAGGCGAACAGATCCTCCTGAGATATCGCTACCGGGACGTACCGTATAAGCCCTATGTCGATAGATTGTTTACACCGGGCGGGGTGAACGTCCTGCTTGACGCGCCGGCGGACCACCTGCACCACCACGGATTGATGTACGCGATTACGGTTGACGGGGTAAATTTCTGGGAGGAGCAGCAGGCGCCGGGACAGCAGGTGCATCTCGGATTCGACAACGTAACGTCCGAAAGTCGCAACGAAACCTCTCGTGCCGGATTCTCGGAACGGCTTTGCTGGAAGAACCCTCACAATGAAGAATTATTGCTTACCGAGCTGCGCAGCCTAAGAGTGCGCTGCCCGGCCGGGTCGAAGGTTACCCTGCTGACCTGGCAGTCCCGGTTTGAGCCGGCCGATGGCAGGAAATCCGCAACGCTTACCGGCGCTCATTACCACGGTCTTGGGCTGCGTTTCATAAGGTCGATGGACACGGGCGGCCGGTTTGTCAATGCAGACGGCAAGGCAGGCACGATATATCGGGGCGATGAACGGCTCGTTCGTTCGAGATGGTGCGCGTATAAGGCCAAGGCCGACGGCAAAGATGTAACGGTTGCGATGTTCGACCATCCGGAGAATAAGCGTCACCCGGCGACGTGGTTCACCATGAGCACACCCTTTGCGTATCTCTCGGCGACTCTGAACCTGCACGAGGAGTCGATGGAGTTGGTATCCGGAAAACCATTAGTGCTGCGATACGGCATTGCGTTGTGGGACGGGCAGGTCGAAGGCCACCAGATCGAGAAGCTTTACCAAAGCTGGACGGCGATGCCGACCGAAGGGGTAAACGCAGAGCAGAAATGACAACCGTGACGGGCGAGTGCCTGCAATATGACTGCGAAAACGAGGCAGGATAAGGACGACTCTGCCGCCAACCGGACAGCAAGGCGAGTTGGTGTGCGGCGACGATGGATGAAGGCGTCGTGTCTGACGGCTGTATTCTTATGCGGAATTTGGGGCCACATGCTCCCGGCGGAAGATTCGTGGTCCAGCCTGGCTCATGATGCGGCTCGAAGCGGCGCGACCTCGACAGAGATTCGTCCCCCCTTTGAGCGCAAGTGGTATCGTCTCTTCGGCGAGGAAGGGCTCATGGCTGGAATTCAGCCGATTGTCGCCGAGGGGAAGGTGTTCGTCGGGACGATGGCCGGAACACTCTACGCGATAGACAGCGATACAGGCAATGACGTCTGGACGTTCAAGACCGCCGGGGCGATTCTGCATACCTGTACCGCGGCGCAAGGCAAAGTCTTCTTTGGTAATGCGGCGGGGAAGATTTATGGTGTGAATACAGGCGACGGCAGCATCGCATGGTCTGTGCAGACGGGCCAGGCGGTATGGAACTGCCCGGCTGCGTTCGAAGGAGTCGTGATAGCAGGCGGACGAGACGGCAAGGTTTATGCAGTCGAAGCGAAAACCGGCAGGGTCAAATGGACATCAAAAACCGGCTACGCGATTCTTTCAAGCCCGGCGATTGACCCCGGCGAGAACATGGCCTATATCGCTTCGGAGGATATGCACGTCTATGCATTCGATATTCATCAAGGAAAGCTGGTGTGGCGAAGCGAGAAACTACCCGGCGTGAGCTTCAGAGGGTATCATCCGGTTGTCTCGCCGGACGGATCGGTGATGGTGACCGTCACGCCGGCGATGTCTCTGGATTCGTTTGAGCCGGTACTGCACGACATGGTGAAAGAGATATTCGGGGATTTTGCAAGCTGGCGGCACAGCAAAGAGGAAAACGACCGGCTGCGAGAAGAAAACTTCGAACTCATGGCCAAGCCTGAGACCTACAGGGCACAACTCGATTACATTCGCAGGCGGCTGGCCGAGCAACCTGCCTACCAGACGTTCTTCGTTCTCGACGGCAGAACAGGCAAGCAAAAATTTGTGACGCCTATTGTCTATGGTGAAAGCATGAACGGCACGCAGTCGGCGCCGATAGTCACGCCTGACGGCAATGTGGTCGTTAAGTTCCGCGCTCTGCTTCGCAGCCGATACCAGCATTATTCGCCCTTTTTGAACGTCGGCTATCTCGACACGGCGACGGGGTGGATTACGCCTCTTCTGGATGAGTCGCGAACTTACGGCTGGCACGACAGCCTGCTGCTGGTGCACGACGAGCAATGCCAGTTATGCGTAGCCGGGCGGGTGCTTATCAATACGCACCAGGACAATGTCAATGCGATTGATCTTGATACGCTTACAGGTTACAGCCAGCCGTTCTGCAGGAACATCCACGAGCCGCAGCCCGGCGAGGCGCTCGGGATAATCGCAGCGGTAATGCGAGGGCGGGAGCTTCCGGTCGGCAAGGAATTCCTTGCCCGCGGCACGGGGGTATATGGTGGCGGTTCGGTAATAGACATTCCCGTTTCCATTGCCGGCGACAGTTTCTACTACATTCCGACACACGAAATCAATTGCGGCGCCGCGGTGATAGCGTACAGGATGAAGCCCGGCGGACATGCGCACAAGGAATCCAAAGCACCTCAGGGCGATCTTACCGAGGCCGAGTGGAAGAAGATTCAGGCCCTGCCCTGGGATTGGGATACGCTGGGAACACCTCGCCTGAACCACCTTCTCAAAGCGTTGCCGGGCCCGGTCCCGGGAACCCTGCAGATGCCCGAGGTCAGGCAATCCGATAGCCCCGGCCCGAACCTGACGGAAGCCGAAATTGCAAAACTCGTCCGGGAGAAGAGGACGATTACAATCGAGGATTCGCCGGTTGTTACGTCTCTCAAGAACAGACTCGAAAGCGCCGTCGAGGAGTTAATTTCGAAACAGTGGCGTCCGCTGGTCTTCCCTTCGGGCAAACATCCGCGAGAGGCATACCGCTTTTTCGCCGAGCCTACCGAGACCCTCTATGCCCTCGCGCGGGCTTACAGCTACATAAACACAGACCTTCAAGGCAGAGTAAGAGGTTACATCGAGAATCTGAGCGTTCCGGGCGGGCCGCTGGATGGGCCGACGGGCAAACGAACCTTCGACAGCAGCGAAGGGGCTGTGCGGTCTTATTATGACGTCCCCGATGAACATATTTCTCCAATCGCCGACGATATTACCAGAAACGACGTCGCAAGACTGTATGCTCTCTGGCTCTGGGCCGAGGTGAGCGGCGACTCGACGAGAATCGAAAGGGATTGGAAAGATTTGAGCAGGCTAGTCGAGCAGCAGCCTAATAAGATGGAGGAAGACTGCCGTAACGGTTATATCGCAGGGCTGATCGCCTACTGCCGAATGGCCGAAATGATGCATGACGCAGAATCGTTTTCGAAGGGCCTGGCCGTTGTACGAAAGGCGTTTTCTGAACGATTAGAGTATGAATCCGAGTACTGGAAGGGCGGAGTAATCGCAAGTGTCCCGGTTCAAAGATCGATTTTCGCACGGTGGCGACACCTGACGCCGGAGGCCGGACGTTTCCTTAGTGTCTATGCCGGACAGACGCACGAATATCTCATGGATGTTTACGTCGATTACCACCGCCCGAGCTGGTTTTTGGCGTGGGGAGTCGAGACGATGTGGCGCAATGAGAGCCCCTTTGCCCTGCCGACTATGGCAATGGAGATATTCGCAGCCCGCTCGCTGATACTGAACGATCCTGCTGAGAAACTCGCCGGATATATAGACATCCCATGGTGCAAAGCGGATCTGTTTTATATTCGCAAGCTCGTCCTGTGCATAGAGTCGCACGGCAAAGCGGCCTGGAACGATACCGAGAACCGCTGAGCAACGCGGCACAGAGTCAACTACGGATTGATGTTCTGGAGTTTTGTAACACCGTAGTTTCTGCTGATGAATGCATCGGCTGTCGGTAATTGATCACGGCGAAGAACTACTGCGGGCTTGTCCATCTCGAACTCAATGACATCATACGCCGCACCTGGATTCAGCTTCCGGGCGGCGAGCACATCGGAAATGGAGCGTATCTTCATGCCGTTGACTTTGCTGACCACGATTTGTCCGAGGTCCTTGTAGCCGAGACTCATTGGCGAGGGCAGGACGTAGCTGAGAATTACTATGTCGCTTCGCTCGGCGGTCGGCTTGTATGCGAAGTCGCGGTAGTAGTGATACATGTGCGGCGAGACCTTTCCTTCCCAGTCATCGCCCCACTGTTCGAGGAATTCCCTCGTCAGCTTCTGCAGGATAAATCCCCCTGTGACAATATACTCGGGCTGGCGGTCGTATTCATGGTACGGTACGAGCATTTCGTCGGCGTTGAAGTTTTTGACGTCGGCCTTGACCGTCATTTCCCGGCCATCCCTGAATATCTCGAAGGTCAGTTCCTCACCGACATTCCTGGTGGTAATCAGATGCTCAAAGTCGAGCTGTCCATATCCGGCATGCTCGAATCTTCCGTAAGAGTTCAGCCTCATGCCCCCGATTGCCAATATGACATCGCCCTGCCTGAGGACATCCGAAGCAGTTCCGATCGTATATACATCGCTGACATAGACCCCATCCTTCAGAGAGGCCGGCATCTTCAAAAAAGACCGCATTGCAGGGTCGAGGAGTTCCGATACTGCGAAACCCGCCGCGCCGAATCCCTTGTATTCGCCCTTCGCGGCCGCGGCAAGAAACGCATTGATCAACTCTGCGGGAACCAAACCCGCTTCCATGCTGGAGTTGGACCAGCAGGCGATGCCGATTGGTTTGCCGCCCATGCAGTAGAGCTGGCCGGTGCTCGTCTGACGCGAGGTATTGGCAACGACATAATGCAGGCGCTTTTCATAGGAGGCTCTTGCCTTGCGCAGCCTGGCGCGATCGAGATACGCACGTCCATTGTAAATGTTGTTGTCGGATGAGAGCCAGTAGAAATCCACCTCGGCGCCCTTTGCGTAGTCTTCGGAGAATACTATGGGTTTGAGCGGTTCGGCCATTGCATTTGGGTCGAGCTGGATAAGGCAGAGATTTGTCTCGTAGTCGATAAGCTTGATTTTCGCGCCGATAAACTCATTCTGGCCGTACCTCAAGGCTTTTACATGGGCAAGGTTGGCGACGTTCCAGGCGGTAGTCAACACTTCGTACTCACCCACGGCGCAAGCGTGCGCATGGCTCTGGGTCAAAGCCTTGTTTCTCCAAGGCTGAATCTGCTCGTAGCCGTGGAAAGAAGTCTCAAGTGATACGACGGATTGTTTCATAAGCTCGGCAAGATCTTCCCGGCGAACGGCGCTTCCCAGGCAAATTGACACCGAGAGGATCGAGACAAGAAACAGTATCAGGATTCTTCGACTATTCATGATTTTCCCTCCAGTCGGGCTTCGGCCGGTATGTTGTACTTCTGCAGTATCTGAGGATTCCTGGTCACAGCCTTGCCCGCATCGATCGGCATCACGCGATTATCGCCCATAAACTTCAGCGAATGGAAGTCGCCATCGGGCTGTTCGAACGCTTTCAGAACGTCATCGAGGCTCCATACAGGCACGCCGTTGATGCTCTCCACGACGAGGCTCTTGAAGTCACCGCAGTAAGAATTGACTTCGTCCGGCATGATTTCTGAGAGGACAACGTACTCTTTTCGCTGCCTGTCGGTGTTGAGCTGCATGGAATTATTGAATAGGTATCGCAGATAATAGGGTATGTCGGTAAGCCAGTCGCGGCCCCATGTTTCGAGAAAATTGCGCGTCGCGGGCACAAAGGTCAAACCGGCGAAGCAGACGTATCGCGGCGGATCGTCGTATCTGCGTGTGTACTGAAAAATCGGCCTGTTGAGCGCTATTGCCGCTGTTTGCTTCATCTTCTCGCCGCGGCGATAGAAGGTAATCTCGACGGTCTGGCCGATCTGCTTGGTCTCGATGACCTCGGAGAGATGCAATGTCAGGCCGTGTATTCGCACCATCGCATCATTGTCGATGTTGTGATCGTCGATTTCGGTAATAACGTCGTTGGGTTCGAGTATCGATTCGACCGAACTGTGCATGACGGTGGCTATCACCACTACGCCATCCTGGTCAGGCGGCACTTTAAGATACTCTCTGTAAGAGTCGCTGTGCAGGCCGGGGTACAACATGACGCCAAGCGAGCCGAAGCCGTGGTATTCGCCGTCCTTTATGTCTTCGAGAAAATGTGCTATGACGGTTGTGGGGATCATGTAGCCGATGTTGTCGGCTCCTCTGAGGCCCTGGAATGCAACCCCGACCACTTTGCCCAACTGTATCACAGGCCCGCCGCTGTTGCCGGGGTTAATCGCGGCGTCGGTCTGTATTACAAGATGTGAATCGGCGCCGCTGTGGACGTAGGTGTCGCTTTCTATTCGCGAGACGACCCCCTCGGTAACAGAGACATGATTACCGCCCATAGGAAAGCCGTAAGTTGAGACGGTGCTGTTGACCTTGGGCAACTCCGCGAACTCCAGGGCAATAGTGCCGTCGAAGAAGGTCTCATCCTCAACTTGCAGGATTGCCAGGTCGCAGTCGTGGCCGACAAATGCGACCTTCGCCGGGTAACGCCTGGCGATGTTTTCCTTTCTCAACTCGATGTATCTGGCGTTGCTGACGTTGTGAGCGTTTGTCAGGATTCTCTTGCCGGCAATGACAAACCCGGAGCCGACGCCCTGGCTCATCGGGTTCTGTTTCCACGGTGTGGCATAATCATACTCCTGCTTGACGCACCTGATTAGCACCACCGACTTTTCGAAGCTCAGCTGCTCGTCGGCAGTCACCGCCGGAACGACGGCAGCAAATGCCAAAGCAGCAAGACCAAAGAATATTGCCCACTTTCGATAACACATTTTCCATATTCCCAAGAACGTATCATTCACTTCGTTCGGCCAAGTGCCGCTTTGATATCAGCATCCCCGCCCATATTAGGCCCCAACGCGAGAAATTGGAAGTATTTTGTGCGGCGATGTCAACCATTGTCAAAGCAGTGTCAGAATCGCTATTTGCCCTTGCGGAACAGACGAAACAGCGCTAAGAGTCTGGTGTCCACCCAGCTTGCTCTCAGCGGGAATACCCCTTTTTCCACGAAGCCGACCTCTTCGACGGAGTAGAATGCCTGTGGGTTGCATTCCTTTATCAAACCGGCCAACCTGCCGAGTTCTCGCCGGGGGACGATCGTGAAAACGACCTTGACTTCTCCACTTGCCCCGTGTCCGTCAACGCTGGTTACCCCATAATCATTCTCCCGGAGTTTTTCGGCGAGCGGCAAGGCATCTTCCCTGGTTATGACCCGCACCAGGACGACCCCCAGAGAAAGTCTCTCCGCCATACAAATCCCGACGAAGTTGCCCATTGCGAACCCTGCGGCATAAGCCACATAGCAGGCAGGATTGCTCAGGTTCTGCATTATCTGTCCGATAGCCAGCAGCCATATCAGGATTTCGAAGAAACCGACAATCGGGGCCAGGTACTTCAAGCCGCGAGAAACAAATATGACCCGCACCGTTCCCAGACTTACATCGAGGACACGTGCAATGAAGATCAGAAACGGCAACAACATCCACGTGTAATACCATGAATTCGCCAAAAACAAGTCGTGCATTCGTTTTCTCCGGAGGCCCCCAGATCGAGGCTGTAATCATGCAGGTCGGATTGGATCAGGAGTCTAAGACACTTTCTCTCTAATATTCTTGATTTTCCCAAAACAAATCAGTTCGTCGCCCTCGACGATCTTTATGTTTGCTCGCGGATTAGCTATTGTTTCGTCGCCTCTGACAATCGCGAGTACTGTTATGTCATGGCTTCTGAGGTCGGATTTTGCGAGCGTCTTATCGAGGACGGGGCTCTTGGATGAGACCATTATCTTCGAAACGCCATATCCGTCCGTTGCCAGGAGAAACTCCTCGAACGACACTGTCTTGAACGCATCGGCCTTGACGAGCCTCTTTCTCATGAAGTCCGTTAGTCGCTTCGCAAATCTGCTGTTTGTGAAGAGTTTGTAAACCAAATAAGCCGCGGCCGCAATAATGACCAGGTTGACAAGCGGCATTACCGGGACGAGAAAGGCGGGCAAACGAAACGGCAGAACCGGTCTGGAAAGCTTGTCGCCTATCAGCGTATAGGCTCTCAGGGAGTTTGCTAGGGTGGCAATCAGCGTAACGAGTCCGGCGTGGCCAATCACGATGAGCATCGAGGCAATTCGCCGCCTCTGGCGGTTACTCGTTATTAGCTCCGCTTCTTTGGTGGTGAACCCGGTTGACGTAAAACAAGACAGCGACTGGAACTTGGCGACCGACCATTCGAGCCCGGTCAACTGAAAAGCGACGGCGCCTATCCTGACAACTACAAACGAAACAAAGAGTACGGTAATAAACAGCAGGAGGTTCACGGTTCGATCCCTTCAAAGCCCATAGACAAACTGCATTTGCGTCGGTCTAAAACCACTTCTTCTTTCTGAAATACGCCACCATCGCAATCGCCGTTGAAAGCATTATTACCCAGACTGCGGCGTAACCCCATTTCCATTTCAGTTCCGGCATGTGCTCGAAATTCATCCCGTATATGCCCGCTACAAACGTCAGAGGAATAAATATCGTCGCAATTATCGTCAAAACCTTCATTACCGCGTTCATTTTGTTGCTTATGCTCGACAAATAAATGTCGAGCATTCCCGAAACCATATCCCGAAAGCTCTCGATAGTGTCGATGATCTGGATCGTATGGTCATAAACGTCCCGCAGATATACCTCGGTGGTCTGCCGCATAATTGGCGATTCGCTTCTCTGCAGGCCGCTGACAACTTCGCGCAACGGCCAGACCGATTTACGAAGCAGTATCATCTGCCTTTTCATGGCGTGGATCCTGTGCAGCGTCTTCTCGCTCGGATTACCGACAAGTTCTTCTTCGGTCGATTCGATTTTCTCGCCGATTTTCTCGAGTATCGCGAAATAGCTGTCAACTATAGCGTCGATCAAAGCATACGCCAGATAATCGGCGCCTTCTTTTCGGATTCGCCCTTTGCCGTTCCGGATTCTGTCGCGTATCTGGTCAAAGACGTCGCCGATGCGTTCCTGGAACGAGATAACGTAACTATCGCCGATTATAAGACTAACCTGTTCGCTCTCGACAGCCTGGCTCTCTTCGTCATAAAAGAGCATCCTGAGCACGACGAAGATGTACTTGTCGGAATCCTCACACTTAGGCCTTT
Source organism: Sedimentisphaerales bacterium (assembly GCA_016932835.1). Taxonomy (GTDB): domain Bacteria; phylum Planctomycetota; class Phycisphaerae; order Sedimentisphaerales; family Anaerobacaceae; genus JAFGCD01. The sequence goes on along the minus strand of JAFGCD010000018.1, from coordinate 5,159 downwards.
GCCCGGTATGCAGAATATCTTCCAAAATCAGGGAGTGAAGGTCATATTGCTTTCCGAGCTTTTCTATCAGAGAGACATCCGAAAGGCCGTCGATATTTATCCAGGATACGGTAGGCGTTGTCTTAAGGGCGAAACATTCCTCGATTTGTTTGGCCTGTTCTTCCCGAAAATTCTGCTCATCATAGTCCAGGTATGTTATGCGGACCTGTTCGGCTTCCTTATCGCCCACATAAACGAGCGTTCCGGGGGGGAGCCCGGCCTTTTTGGAATGCTTCCTGACAAGTTTTGGTTTGCCTGCCGGCTTTTTCATTTTTCAGCCTTCCGGAATAACCCGTCATAAGTCTTTGTTGTGCCACCTATCATAGTAACCGGTACAGAATATGAGACAATAGAAAAAAGTCATAGCCGAATCCGAATTGACAAATGGAGGCTTGTATTGTAAGACATTTTGTATTCGTTAAGCAATTATCATGCAACCAATAAAGACCTATTTTGAAAGAGAACAACATGAGAAAGTCCTTTTCCAGTATTCCATTTGTCGTATTGATATTATGTTTTTTTAGCGTTGGAACCGGCGAAGCCGGGCTTTTGCTGGATGAGAAATCCGATATTATCGAGACGCCCCATTGCCGGGCGCTTGATCTGGAAGATGCAGTTACCCTGGAGGCGTGGGTCAAGCCGGAAAGGCTCTCCGGCGCCGGCGTCAGGATTATCGACAAGAGCCAGGCGGGCACATCGACAGGCTACATGCTGGATACCTATCCCGGCAATTCCCTTCGGATGATAGTGGCCGAGGCCCAGCTTGGATACGATGCGAAGCTGCCGAGCGACCGCTGGAGCCATGTAGCCGGAGTTTTCAGTCGAAGGGACGGTATCTTCAAGCTTTACCTAAACGGCAAAGAAGTCGCCGACAGAAGCTCGCAGTCTATGGAAAAGATGATACGCAATAAGCTGCCGCTTCGAATCGGCGCCTGCAGCGACGGCGCGAACAGGTTTCGCGGCGAGATAGACCGGGCGACCGTATATGACCGCGCGCTCAAGGCCGATGAGATTGCCTCGCTGGTTGCGAGGGAGGATCATAAGTCTCTCGATTTGCCGGGACGAGTCGGCGATTGGGATTTCAGGCGCAGCGGCGAGGATGCGTACGTCAGCTCGGCGCCGGGGAATCTGAAATTCAAGCGCCCCACGGTAATATCGAGCCAGGAGGCTCGGCCTGCCGGCGACTTGACTCTGTGGTATCGCAGTCCTGCGACGAAATGGGTCGAGGCCCTGCCGATCGGCAACGGACGTCTCGGCGCGATGGTATTCGGGGATGTCGAGAACGAGCGCATTCAGTTGAATGAAGATACGATCTGGGCCGGCGGCCCGTACGACCCGATAAACCCGGAGGCCCTTGAAGCCCTTCCAAAGGTCAGGAAACTGATTTTCGATGGGGAGTATCGCCAAGCCAGCAACCTTGTCGGCGCGAAAATGATGTCAAAACCGCTCAGGCAGATGCCTTATCAGCCGTTAGGCGATCTGCTTCTGAAATTCGCATCGAGCGGGGAAGTCCGGGATTACCGCCGGGATTTGGATTTGGAGACGGCTGTTGTCCGGGTCAGCTATACCGCCGACGGCGCGGCGTTTACGCGTGAAGTATTCTCCAGCGCCGTCGATCAGGTAATCGTCATTCGACTGGGCGCAGATAAGCCGAAACATATCGCCTTTGCCGCTTCAATGAGCAGCCCCCAGAAGACGAGCATCAAGACTGTCGGCTCGGATACAATAGTAATCGATGGTATCAGCGGCGATGCGCAGGGTATCAAGGGCGCTGTTCGATTCGAGGGGAGAGTTCGTATTCAAGCGGCAGGCGGCGACGTCGAGGCCGGCGAAAACAGTTTAACGGTCAGCGGCGCCGATTCAGCCGTGATAGTCATCGCCGCGGCAAGCAGCTATGAAAACTACAAGGACGTCAGCGGCGACCCGGCAGCCAAGGTGGATAAATATTTCAGCAAACTGGGCAAAAAACCATACGACAAAATGCTCGCCGATCACATAGCCGACTACCGGGAACTCTTCACACGGGTGAAACTCGACCTCGGCAGGAGCGCCGCAATGGCTAACCCCACCGACCAGAGGCTCCGGGATTTCAAAGACGGCAACGACCCCCAGTTTGCCGAGCTCTTCTTCCAGTTCGGGCGCTACCTGCTGATCAGTTGCTCTCGTCCCGGCAGCCAGCCGGCAAATCTGCAGGGCTTATGGAACGAGAGCATGAGTCCGCCGTGGGACAGCAAATACACAATCAATATCAATACCGAGATGAACTACTGGCCCGCCGAGGTGACCAACCTGTCGGAGTGTCACGAGCCCCTGTTGCGCATGATCGGCGAGCTCGTCGAGCCGGGAGGCAGAATGGCTAAGGCCCATTACGGCGCCGACGGGTGGGTGACACATCATAATACCGACCTCTGGCGGGCGACAGGTCCTGTTGACGGACCTCATTGGGGCATGTGGCCGATGGGCGGGGCATGGCTGTGTACACACCTCTGGAATCACTACGAATTCACCGGTGACAAGAAATTTCTCAAGGAGGCCTACCCGATAATGAAGGGGGCAGCGGAATTCTTCCTCGATGCCCTTGTCGAAGAACCCGTGCACAAGTGGCTGGTGACGTGCCCGTCGATATCGCCCGAGCTGGCCCCGCCCGGGCACGGTGTCAGTATCTGCGCCGGGCCGACAATGGACATGCAGATTCTGCGTGATTTATTCGACAGTTGTATTGAGGCTTCCGAGATTCTCAAAAAGGACCGGCAATTTCGCGAACAGTTGAAACAGACCCGCGAGCGTCTGGCGCCGATGCAAATCGGCAAGCACGGCCAGTTGCAGGAATGGCTCGAAGACTGGGACAACCCGAACGAGCAGCATCGGCATGTATCCCATCTCTACGGCGTACATCCGAGCGGATTGATTACAAAACGCGGCACTCCGGAGCTTTTCAAGGCAGCGAAGCAGTCGCTCATATTCCGCGGCGACGGCGGAACAGGCTGGTCCATGGCATGGAAGATCAACTTCTGGGCGCGATTTGAAGACGGTGACCACGCCTTTGCGATGCTGGCGAACCAGCTCACACCGGGACGAACATTTCCAAACCTCTTCGACGCGCATCCGCCGTTCCAAATCGACGGCAATTTCGGCGCTACATCCGGCATTGCCGAGATGCTGCTGCACAGCCATGCCGGCGAGATTCATCTTCTGCCGGCCTTGCCCTCGACCTGGCCGAACGGAAGTGTCAAGGGTTTGCGGGCAAGAGGCGGATTCGAGGTCGATATCGAGTGGAAAGACGGCAGGCTTGTTAACGCCACTATCGGTTCGCTGCTCGGCAGGCAATGCAAAGTGCGATACAACGAAAAGACCGTCGAATTCGATACAAGGACCGGCAAAGATTACCTTCTGAATGCCGAACTCAAAGGTGCGCAATAGACCCAGTATGAAGACACAAAATCGGCTGCGAAAGCTCAGGCCCTCGCAGCCGATTCATTCAAGAAAACACATTAAACCGGTCACCTGACCTTCCCGGTGGCTGCCCACTCGGCGCCGCGAGCGATAATCTTTTTTACGCTCGGCGTTGAAAGAGCTTTGCCGTCATGGCCGAAGGCGTTGTGAACGACTCGTCCTTTGCCGTAGTTCAGCGTGAAAAGCAGGGGTTCGGTCTTCTTGCTCCAGTCGGAGTCCGCCGAGACAAGCACATTGATTTCGCCCGAACCCTGGAGTTTGGCGTAAAGTTCATCATCGGTCGTGAAATCCTCCATACCTGCGGTGATGGGATGTTCCTTATTGACGACATTCGCCTTGAAAACCGAGCGCGGGCCGTGTCCCGATGTCCCCATTACCCATTTTCGTCCGCAGAGCTTGCCGAATTCCTCCCACTTCGGGAACGATGCGCTGGCAAGATGCTGAACAAAGAAGCCCTTGCCGTTCTTGACGAAATTCAGGAGATTCTCCTGCGCTTCGCCCGGAAGCGAGGTAATCTGTCTGCTGTATATCGTAAAGACGATTACATCGTAAGCCTTCAGGGCGGTGGCGGATTCGAGAATATGAGGGTCTTCGCAGACCTTGACATCGAATCTCTTCGATTCCACCAGTGTTTGGCGGGTGCTTTCGGACATCTCACGCCAGGGGTGCGCCGAAACATCGTCGCCGGTAATCAGCAACGCCCTAATCAGGGCAGGTTCACGAGCCGCATCCGCCGCAAAGGACAGACCAAACGCTACAGTACACGCCAATACCAGTACAAGAGCTAAACGCCGCATCTTACTTCTCCTTTCAATAGTCAACACCAAAGTTAGCAGCCGACAAGGGCGGTCTTCCCGGATCGGGCGGACGCCGCAGCTCGGCCAACACCAAGTATTCGTTTTTGCCGATTCGTGCCGTTTCATAATACCAGCCGGGCGGTTCTCTTTGCAAGAGGTATTGGCGCGATAATCGGCGTTGCCGAAGATATCGTGGATTGCCACATTCGAGAAAGGACGTACACTTGCATTCCTGTATCGTATGACTTAGTATTCCGGGAATAATACGTTGAAAGTGTCCTTTCATGCGTCTTTCAAGTAACTTATATGAAGGATTTTTCACATAATCCGCAGATGCTTATCTGTGAGTGTTTTCCGGCAGAGCCGGTGCTTTGACCAGGGATTATGATGACAGAAGAGCCGAAATCAGCCAATCCACTCCTCCTGGAGATGCGTAGGATCGACAAGTCCTTTCCCGGCGTGCATGCACTCAAGAACGTCTCCATGAAACTGCACCGCGGCGAAGTCCTGGGACTCGTCGGGGAGAACGGCGCGGGTAAGAGTACGCTTATTAAAGTACTGGGCGGCGCCCACAGGCCGGACGCCGGAGAAGTCCTGATCGAGGGGCGAGACATCTGCATCCCATCTCCCAACGCCGCTCAGCAGGCCGGCATATCGATTATCTACCAGGAGTTCAACCTGATACCGGATCTTACCGTGCGAGAAAATATCTTCCTCGGGCGTGAAAAGACCAGAATGGGTTTCGTAAAGGCCGCCCGGGAACACCGAGCCACCCTGCAGTTGTTCGAGAGGATCGGAATTGTACGTCGTCAGCAAGAATGAGACAAAAAGGTCTCTGAATTAGGAGACGATTTCGGCTCCGTTTGTCAT
>JAFGCD010000017.1 GCA_016932835.1 Sedimentisphaerales bacterium | reverse complement strand
GGCAAAAGATATCTGGATATGACTGTGGAGAACGACACCCCCGTCTTACAGCAAAAAAGAATTTACAGAAAGAACGTTGCTTGATCAATATTGGTGAAGATCAGGAGGGGATTGTATGGAAATACGATCTCGGAACTGATGGGGATGAACAGATGACTATAGCAAGCATTTCATTTGATATTAATAGAGCTATCAGGGAGTTTTTCGGTTGGCAATCCGCCGCAATGGAATGTGAGTACAGGCAGTTAAGTTCAGCTATAGGATAGTCATCTCTGTGCTCTCTGTGTTCTCTGTGGCAAGAAGAAAAAAAGGATGTTCTCTGTGGCTGACGGATGCTTGAAGATTGCGACGTGTCAATTTGCGGTAGGCCGGTCTATAAAGCGGAATTCGCGTGCGATACGCTCATTCATGCGAAAGGCCGCCGAGGCCGGCGCCGATATCGCGCATTTTTCCGAGTGCGCGCTGAGCGGTTACGTCGGCACAGATTTTCCCAGCTTTGCCGGTTATGACTGGGACCTGCTGCACGACGAGACACAGAAGATAGCAGCCCTGGCGGGCAAACTGAAGATATGGGCGGTCCTGGGCAGCACGCACAGGCTCACCGAGCCCAATAAACCGCACAACAGCCTGTATCTGGTAAGCCCGAAGGGAAAGATTGTTGACAGGTACGACAAGCGTTTCTGCACGCCCGGCGACCTGCGCCGGCTGACGCCGGGCAGCAGATTCGTGACCTTCACCGTCAAGGGCGTGAAGTGTTCGCTGCTGATATGCTTCGATCTGCGATTCCCCGAGCTTTACCGCGAACTGTATAAACAGGGTGTCAACTGCATCCTGCAATCGTTTTACAACGCCCGCCAGAGCGGCCCGAGCGTACACACGCACATTATGCGCCAGACGATGCAGTGTCACGCGGCGACTAACCGTTTCTGGGTGAGCATGTCGAATTCGAGCGGGTATTACGCTCCCTATCCATCCTGCTTCATCCGGGCCGACGGGGTGATTGTCCGGCAGTTGAAGTCGAATCGTTCCGGCATAATGGTCAACACGGTCGATTTGAAAAAGAAATTCTACGACCCGATGAAGGGATTCAGGGATATGGCGATCAAGGGCATCCTGAGCAACGGTCCCGCCGCTGACAACGACCCCCGATCGAATGACAGGACAAGCGTATAGAGATTCAGGAGTTCACAGATGGCCAATGGCACTATCACAGCCCCGCGGGGGTTTCTGGCCGCGGGTATCGGATGCGGAATAAAGAAATCGGGCAAGCCTGATTTAGGCCTGATTGTCTGCCCGACCGGAGCCAAGGCGGCGGCGGTATTCACCACTAACAAGATCGTCTCGGCGGCCGTGCAGGTTTGCAAGCAGCACGTTAAAAGCCCTGAAATTCAAGCGGTGGTGGCAAATTCGGGTTGTGCGAATGCATGCACCGGGCAAAAAGGTCTCGACAACGCAGTCAAAATGTGCGCCGTCACCGCCCGGCAAATCGAGGCCAGGCCCGCCAATGTGCTTGTCGCCTCGACCGGGATTATCGGCGAGCAGTTGCCGATAGGAAAGATAACTGCGGGAATCCCCAAAGCGGTAGCGAAGTTGTCGGCTTCGGCTGAAGCGGGACTCGATTTCGCCCGGGCCATAATGACCACCGACACCAGGCCCAAACAGGCCGCCTGCAAGCTCGGCATATCCGGTGCGGAGGTGACTATAACAGGGGCGATCAAGGGGGCCGGGATGATCGGGCCTAATATGGCAACGACCTTGTCGTTTATCACGACTGATGCGGCTGTAAGCAAGCCGCTGCTGGCCGCCGCTTTGAAACAGGCCGTAGGCGATTCGCTCAACAAACTTACCGTTGACGGCCACCAGAGCACGAACGATACGTGCATGATCCTGGCCTCCGGCCTGGCGGGCAATCGTTCGATTACGAGCAAATGCCCGCGATACAAGAAATTCGCCAAGGCGCTGGCTCAATTGTGTGACGATTTGGCCCGGCAAATGGCGCATGACAGCGAAGGGGCGACACGGATATTCAAGGTTGTCGTCAAAGGGGCCGCTACGACCGCCGAGGCCGCCCGCGCCGCCCGCGCCGTGGCCGATTACCCACTGGTAAAGTGCGCAGTGCACGGCGGCGACCCCAACTGGGGCAGGATTATCTGCGCGGTCGGCTCGGCAGGGGTCAAGCTCAATCCGGAAAGGCTGGGCTGCAAGCTCGATGACGTTACGGTTTTCAGCAACGGTTCGCCCAGGAAATTCGACGCCTTGAAGGCAAGCAGGATAGTCTCGCAACCCGAGCACACAATTACGGTTGATTTGGGCGTCGGCAAGGCGAGCGACTTCTGCTATGGGTGCGACCTCTCGGCCGAGTACGTCAGCATAAATGCCGATTACCACACCTGATACATCTGCACAGGGAAATGGGCGGATTTCGGCGTTTTGGGGGTTGAGAGCAGTCGGACACGAGCGGTTTTTCGTTTTCTTGCGACTTTGACTAATAAAACAGTTGAAAAAGCGTGGCATTTCGTTACACTGCGGACAATTTTATGAGTACTGCACGAACAGAAGTCATAAGCGATTAGATAAGGAGCAGACACAGTGAAAGTTCTAAAAAGTATTGTAGGTCTTTCGGTGCCGACTTTTGCCTTTAGTACGGCAGCAATGGCGGCCGGCGGCGCTGGAGCGAGTGGAGCGGCGGGTACGCCCTGGAGTTGGTGGATTGCGCCGGTATCGGCTGTTCTGGCGCTGGGATTTGCGTGGTACTTCTACAGGAAGGTCATGGAAGCGCCGGAAGGAACGGAAAAGATGGTCGAAATCGCCCATCACGTGCGGGAAGGAGCGTATGCTTATCTGTTTCGGCAGTACAGCGTTGTGACGCTCGTATTTGTTATCCTGCTGGCGATTTTTGCGGTTTGCGCCTACTATGGGGTGCAGAATCCCTTTGTGCCGGTGGCGTTCCTTACAGGCGGCTTCTTCAGCGGTCTGTGCGGCTTTCTGGGCATGAAGACGGCGACAAACGCCTCTTCGAGGACCGCCCAGGGCGCCAGCGAGAGCCTCAACCGCGGTTTGCAGGTGGCTTTCCGCTCCGGTGCGGTTATGGGGCTGGTCGTCGTTGGTTTCGGCCTGCTGGATATTTCGCTGTGGTACCTTATCCTCGATAAGCTGGTCTATACTACCAAGCATATGACCGAAGGTTACAGCCTGTTCGGCATAGAGCTGGTCAAGGCCGGAATGCACGAAAGCCACAAACTCGTCGAGATTACCACGACGATGATCACGTTTGGCATGGGCGCCTCGACGCAGGCCCTGTTTGCCCGTGTCGGCGGCGGAATCTACACCAAGGCCGCCGATGTCGGGGCCGACCTGGTCGGCAAGGTCGAAGCCGGTATCCCCGAAGACGACCCGAGAAACCCTGCCACTATCGCCGACAACGTCGGTGACAACGTAGGCGATGTCGCCGGTATGGGCGCCGACCTTTACGAGAGCTATTGCGGCTCGATCCTTGCGACTGCCGCACTTGGCGCGGCCCTTACCTTGACGACACAAGCCGACGTCCTAAAGGCGGTGCTGGCTCCGATGCTTGTGGCGGGAATGGGCATCATCCTCTCGATTGCGGGCATATTCATGGTCCGCTGCAGGGAAGACGCCAGTCAGAAGAATCTGCTCAGGGCGCTGCTGCTTGGGACGCTGGGCAGTTCGGTTTTAATTGTGCTCGCCGTCGCAGGTCTGGCCCTGGCCGGCTGGATTACATGGGGCGTATTCGGCTCGGTAGTCTCCGGATTGGTCGCGGGCGTGATAATAGGCCAGTTGACCGAATACTATACTTCGGATGAATACAAGCCGACTCGCGGTATTGCCGAGCAGGCCAATATGGGCGCTGCTACGACGATTATCGACGGCTTCGCGACGGGAATGTTCTCTGCGGGGCTGCCGGTGGTGACGATTGTCATCGGCATTTTGTGTGCGTACGGTTTCGCCGGCGGCTTCACTAATATGGCGATGGGACTCTACGGTATCGGATTTGCCGCCGTCGGTATGCTCGCGACGCTGGGCATTACCCTGGCAACCGACGCCTACGGCCCGATAGCCGATAACGCCGGCGGAAACGCCGAGATGAGCGGGCTTGGGCCCGAGGTCAGAAAAAGGACCGATGCGCTCGATTCGCTGGGCAATACCACCGCGGCGACAGGCAAGGGCTTCGCAATCGGCTCAGCGGCCCTGACGGCTATGGCGCTGCTGGCGGCATATATCGAGGAGGTGAGAATCTGGATCGGCAGGCTGGCCGAGGAAAGCGCCGACGGAGTTTACAAGGTCGGCGAGATGGCCTTCGCGGCCACGGACGGCGTCGGCGAGGCCATTAACGTCAAGACTGCTCAGATTATGGATTTCGTAAATGCTTACGGGCTCAACATTATGAATCCCAAACTCATCGGCGGGTTGTTCATAGGCGCGATGATGGCCTTTGTCTTCTGTGCGATGACGATGAAGGCCGTCGGCAGAGCCGCAGGCGCCATGGTCAACGAGGTCCGCAAGCAGTTCAAGGAAATAGCCGGAATCATGGAAGGCACGGGCAAACCCGATTACGCCCGCTGCGTCTCCATTTCGACCAAGGGCGCTCAGAGAGAGATGATTTTGCCTTCGATGCTGGCGATTATCGTTCCCGTGCTGACCGGTTTGCTGCTCGGCGTGGCAGGCGTTATGGGCCTGCTGGCGGGCGGACTGAGCTGCGGATTCGTCCTTGCGATTACGCTCAACAATGCTGGCTGTGCCTGGGACAACGCCAAGAAGTATATCGAAAAGGGCGCCCACGGCGGCAAGGGTTCCGATGCCCATAAAGCTGCTGTCGTCGGCGATACCGTCGGCGATCCGTTCAAGGATACCTCGGGTCCGAGCCTCAACATCCTGATTAAGCTGATGACGATGGTCAGCGTGGTCTTCTCAGGCGTTATTGTCAAGTTCGCCCCGCAGATCAGTGAATGGCTGAACCTGGGCGGCAAGTAGTGTTTGGCAGAATGGCCGTTGTGCTTGACGCCAAGGGCTAATGAATGTAATCTATCGGGGCGGCCGAGTCGGCTGCCCCGTTCTTTTTTGTGAGGTATCGAAAACTTGACCGACAGTGAGAATACCAATACCAGAGAATTCGCCTTAGCCGCCGCGAAACTGGCCGCCGAGAGGCATTGCACGGATATCGTTGTCCTGGATTTGAGGGGTAAATCGCCCGCCACGGACTATTTTCTTATCGCCACCGGCACCAGCGGCCGCCAGATGAGGACCGTCTGCGACGAGATCAACCGGACCGCCAGGGACCACGGCATAAAGCGCTTCGGCCGAGCAGGCTACGAGCAGGGCCGGTGGATTCTGCTCGACTATATCGATGTAGTCGTGCACATCTTCGACGCCGAGTACCGCGAGTATTACGACCTCGAACTGCTCTGGGGCGACGCGGAGCGAATTGATTACTGATGATTGATTATGGATTATTTACAGAGCCGCAGAGAATCCCGGCGATTAGCAGATATTAGCCACAGAGAACACAGAGAATGATAGACAAACGGACAGTTTTCATCTTGGGTGCAGGCGCAAGCTGTCCGTATAGGTTTCCTTCCGGCAAGCATCTGCGGAGGTATATATGTCAATCGCCAAGCAGGCCGCGTATGAAGGAGTTGGCGAATGCTTTGGACAATCCTAAGGATGTTTCTAAATTCAGAATCAAGTTCGATAACTCGACTACCGAATCGATCGATTTTTTCATGGCTCGAAATCCCAAACTCGCCCCGGTCGGAAAATGCTTTATTGCCTTTGAGATATTTGACGCTGAACGTAGGAGCTTGTTTCGAGAGAAGGCCGCCTACACCCAGTGGAAGCAAGAACAAGAACGTATTGCAGGAAACCTACTTGGGGGATTCAATACGAATACGTACCTGCAAAGCAAGGATTTCCAGGGGGGTGATTGGTATTCTTATCTTTTCCATAGGCTGGCAGAAGGACTGATCGCCAAGGATATTCTGCCGGATTTCTCTGGCGGGAAGCTTGCATTTGTTACATTCAACTACGACAGATCCCTGGAGCATTTCCTGTACGAGAGTGTTCGCAACTCATTCACTGAGGTTCCGCAGCAGAAGGTCATCGAGTGCTTAACCGAACTCCCGATACTCCATGTTTATGGGCGCCTCGCCCCTCTGAAATGGCAGGATCCAGAAGCGGGTATCGATTATCGTCCGTCTATTGCCGGGGGACTCATCAAACAAACAGCGCAGAACATCAGAACGATCTACGAGGAGAGAGAATCTGCGGAATTGGCAGAGGCGCACAGGCTGATCAAGTCTGCCCAACAGATCTTCTTTCTTGGATTAGGCTACGCCAGGGAGAATATGGACGTCCTGAAATTACCCGGACTGATACATCCAAACTGCGAGGTTTACGGTACTGGATTTGGCATGACGGATAGAGAAATAGCGACCATCTTGAATACGGTGCGATCCGGAAGAAATGCTGATTCAGACGGATATAAAGAACGTTGCAACACCAATATTGAGCCATGCGATTGCCTGGAACTGCTGAGGAAGCACTTATAATTTTTTCTCTGTGTGCTCTGTGCCCTCTGTGGTCAAGAAAAGAAGAACTGAATAACCCTCTGTGGCTGAAAGATGAAGCTGATTATCGACGAACTTGAAGAGCGGATATCGAAGGCGATGGAATCGGTCGCCGCCGTTCGGCTCTGCGCTGCCGTTGTTCGCCCCGCCGCCGACGCCAAATTCGGCGACTACCAGGCCAACGGCGTAATGGCCCTTGCCAAGCAGGTCAAGACCAATCCCCGCAAGTTGGCCGAGGAGATCGTCGCGAATCTGGACCTCAGCGATATGTGCGAGCCGCCCGAGGTGGCAGGGCCCGGCTTTATCAACCTGCGCCTCAAGGCCGACTTCCTCGCTGCCAGGCTGCTCGAAATCAACGGCGATGCGGACCGGCTGGCCGTGGATAAGGCCGCCGGGCGCAAGACAATCGTCGTCGATTTTTCCAGCCCGAATATCGCCAAGCAGATGCACGTAGGCCACCTCCGCAGCACAATCATCGGCGACGCAATCTGCCGAATGCTCGAATTCCTCGGCCACAACGTCATCCCCCAGAACCACATCGGAGACTGGGGAACACAGTTCGGAATGGTAATTCTGGGCCTCTGGCATGTATGTATGGCCGAAGAGAAGTACGCAGGTCAGGAACCATACTATAGAACAGAACTCGAAGAAATGAAGGCTCATGCAACGGATCGAAAGACCTTAGAAGATATCTGTCGTCGCATAAGAAAGAGACAGGAGGAGGATTGGCGAGAGGATTCCTACGAGAGTACTGGTGACGGCAAGAAACTCTTCAGGCCCTTTCTTGATAAGTTGCCGACAAGAGATGAGAGTGTATTGTGGGGGAAGATCCTTTCGGCTTATCAATATATGAATATGCTGGAAGAGACTATCGCTGGTATGGGTCTTCGTAATCCGACATTGGTCGATGGTAAGGTACAAGATATACCCTTCGAGTTACTCTCACGCCACGTAACCGCTATGTTACAGAAGGGGGGCAAGCAGAACCAGCAGGAATGCGATGCTTGGGCTCATGTTAGAAGACTTACCATGAAGCAATGCAATGAGATATACCGGTTGCTCAATGTCACTTTGAATGATAGTCATGTCCGCGGTGAAAGCGCATACAACGACGATTTGCCCGGTGTTGTGGCGGATTTGAAGAAAGCTGGCCTGGCCGGCGAATCGGACGGTGCGGTTTGCGTTTTTCCGGAAGGGTTTAAGAATAAAGAGGGGCAGCCTCTGCCTTTTATTATTCAGAAATCCGATGGGGCCTATCTCTACGCCACGACAGACCTGGCGGCGCTTCGGTATCGCGTCTATAAGCTCAAGGCCGATGCGATTGTATATGTGACCGATTCGAGGCAGAAGCTGCATTTCGAGATGCTCTTTGCGGTAGCCAGAGCGGCCTGCTGGGCGGGCGAAGATACCGAGCTTACGCATGTCATGTTCGGCAGCGTTCTCGGCGAGGACGGCGCGCCTTTGAAAACGAGGTCGGGAGAAAACGTCAAACTAAGAGAGCTTCTGGACGAAGCCGTCGAGCGGGCAAGGGCAGTCGTCGAGCAGAAGAATCCTGAATTGTCCGAAGCCGACAAGGTCAAAATAGCCGAGGCCGTCGGAATCGGCGCGGTCAAATATGCGGACTATTCCAATAACCGCACGAGCGACTATGTCTTCAGCTTCGACAAGATGCTTGCCATGGAAGGCAACACTGCCCCTTACATGCAGTACGCATACGCCCGGATAAAATCCATCGAGCGCAAGGCCGAAAGCAAGGATGTCGATATCGAGACGGAGCTGGCGAGCGTGAAGGAATTGACGCTGGCCGACGCTGCCGAGCTCGACCTGGCCAAGCACCTGATTCGCTACGGCGAGGCGGTGGCCGCCGCTGCGGCCGATTACAGGCCCAACTACCTGACGAGCTATCTCTTCGAGCTCGCCCAGAAGTTCAGCGCGTTCTACACGAATTGCCCGGTCCTGTCGGCAGAGCCTGCAAAGCGGCCCACCCGCCTGCTGCTCTGCGACCTGACAGCCCGGACGATCAAGCACGGCCTCGGCGAGCTACTCGGTATCACGGTCGTCGAGCAGATGTAGGAAACGGATCTGGCGAGGTACTACCGATGAAGATCATTCAGAAAGACTTTGGCGTAAGTACGAAAGACCGCAATCAGATGGTGGATATTACGCGGCAGGTTGCCTCGATTGTGGCCCAGTCCGGCATTAGCGACGGCGATGTCGTGGTTTATTGCCCGCATACCACCGCAGCGATAACGATCAACGAAAATGCCGACCCGACGGTCCCGCAGGATCTGCTTCTGACCCTGGCCGAGCTGATACCGCACTCGAATCCCGGCTATCGGCATTGCGAGGGCAACTCGGATTCCCACGCTAAGAGTACGCTGGTCGGCTGTAGCGAGCAGGTGCTGATCAAGGGCGGCTCGCTCGTGCTGGGCACATGGCAGGCGGTATATTTCTGCGAATTCGACGGTCCCCGCAGCAGAAGGGTATCGATACAGGTTCGAGGCGAGTAGAATCGAGGAAAACCCACCCGGTATTTATGACCCTGTGCGAAGTGATTCCGGGCTGATTGTGCGCATAAAATAGGCGAGGTGGTGGGACCGGCTGGGGGGGAGACCGGTGAACCACACTGCCTCGCCGAGGTTCATAAGCTGCCAAAAGCAGCATAAATTCGCTATATTAAAAGAGCATTGGGGTCAACCAAACTCCCATTATACCGCAAATAAAAGAAAGAGCAATAGAAAATACCTGTTAGGGACTTATTCCCTTGACCCCTATCAATCTTCAAACATGATTATACAAGCTTGCGTAGTGAAATGCAAGCGAAAAATCGCCTGTTTGCCCATTTTTTTCATGTTGTTGAGATATCAAAGATTAAATCTCTAAGCTTAAATATCGGCAAATTCGGCGGAAATCATGAGCAGGAAGTGCCGCAGAGGCGGCATTTCTGCGTAGTGCAGGGGCCGAGGTCCTGTTAAACGCCGTAACGGGTTTCGTATCGCGAAGCGTCGGTGCTCGCGGGGCGATTTGTGAAGGCGCAGCAACTGTCCGGGATATTCACAGATATTATGACAGATCGTTTCGATACCCCGGTGGTTTTCTCGCCGGTGTGCTGCTGCCTCGCCCGGAAGATTCATAGTCGTGGTAATTTCTCCTGCGGATATGGGCGCTATACGCCGGCTTTTCACCGCGATCATTGACAGGTTGACCGATCTTCTATTGTGGTTGCGCACGTCGGACAAGGAGCGAAGTGCTCGATGAAAAATGGCGAGCTCCTGACTTTTATACTGGCAAGATACTTCGATGATTGTTATCTTAATTCGACAAGTATTTGTCTGTCGCCGTCGGACTACGGAAATGCGAGACCTTGGATGTTTGTGATGTCGAAAATCTCCGAGCGATTAGAGCGGGTGAAGAAGAACATTAATTCGGCTTGCACCCGTGCGGGGCGAGATCCGAGCGAAGTCAGACTGGTGATTGTCACAAAATCCGCGGATATCGAGGCCGTCAAGGAGGTTATACGTCTGGGCTGCACGGAACTGGCGGAGAACCGTGTTCAGCAGCTCAAGAAGGTTTCTGTCCAGTTGGCCGGCCATCTGCAGGACGGCGGCGCAGAATCGGAACCCGCAAAAGAGATAAGCTGGCACATGATTGGACATCTGCAGCGCAATAAGGTCCGCCAGGTGCTGCCCATTGCCTCATTGATTCATTCCGTTGACACGCTTCGATTGGCCGAGGAGATCAGTGTATCGGCGACCAGGTTGAATGTGCGATCCAAAGTGCTGCTTCAGGTCAACATGTCAAGCGAACCTCAAAAATACGGTGTTCCGGTTGGCGCAGCGACACATCTGGCCGAGCAGATAAGCACGCTGCCTAATATAGAAGTGGTTGGGCTCATGACGATGGCGCCGCTCACTCACAACAAAGATGTTGTCCGGAGGTGTTTTGTTCGCGCCCGCGAGTTGTTCGAGGAGATACGCGGTGAGAGAATCGTCGGCCCGGGGTTCAAGGAATTGAGTATGGGCATGAGTTCCGATTATGAGATAGCCGTTGAGGAGGGGGCGACAATTCTTCGCATTGGTTCGGCGATATTCGCAGGTTAAAACCACAACTCAGCAAAAAGGCGGGCGTCAACACTCTGGCGGGGCGGCATTCCCTGCAAGTGCCGGCATTTCAATCGGCCGCTGTGAGTTCGTGCATCTGATCTGACGCCGAAATCAGCAGTCCCAAATCACAGAAAAACGGGAAAAACCCGCAAAGTCCCCCTTTGAAGAAGCCGAAATTACCCTCAGCCGGTTCTGCCGGAACGTTAATTTGAGTGTCCGATAATACAGACAGGTTTTTCGCACTATGATAGGGTTAGACACAGCAGACCGCGTTGAATTGCTGAAGAGCTTCACAGACGTTCTTTATATGTCGAGCGGCACTCAGATGCCGCCCGAACTGAGACGGCTGCTGAAGAGCAAAAAACTCTCTTTCGTGGCCTTGGAGATTGAGAATTTTCTTCAGATACGTGATCGGCTCGATCTGGTGGGAACCGCTGTCATTGATGCCGAGGGGATGGATACCCAGCAGCAGCAACTGGCGCATGTGATAGAGTCGCTCGAATCCGAAAAGATCGGGGTGGTTCTGCTGACCAATCGCATGGACATGCCTGTAAAGAGTTTCTCCCTGGCTCCTTCGAAAAGCAGCTTTTCGATGACTAACACGATGGAGTCATTTTCAGTCGATGATCTCTGGGTGCGAATCAGCATGAATCTTGCCTATCGCAAAAAGAGCGATGGGATCATGGTTAAACCTCCTGGGCAGCCGAGCAGAATGCTCAAGCTTCATAAGAACAACCTGGCCGAACAACTCCATATGACCGAGGCTCTGGTCGATAACCTTGCTGAGCAGCTTCGTCTGGCCGGTCTTGTTCAGCAGGATTTTCTGCCGACTCAACTGCCGAACACCGAGACCATCAAATGGGCAACCGTCTTCGAGCCTGCCGAATGGGTTTCAGGGGATATCTACGATGTTCTCCGTATCGACGAGAGACACATTGGCTTCTATATTGCCGACGTAGTCGGCCACGGCATGCCCGCCGCACTGTTGACTATCTTTGTAAAGCAGGCTCTGGTGATGCGTCAAACGCTTGACAGCGGCTACTCAATATTCCGGCCCGCCGAGGTAATGAAGAACCTCAATGTTCGAATGGCCGCGCAAAAACTCTCCGGCTATCAGTTTGCCACCTGCTGTTATTGCCTGCTCAACACTGAGACACTCAGGCTGACGTATTGTCGCGCCGGACATCCCTATCCGATTCTTATCAGGCCCGGTCGGCAGCCGGAACAACTCGAAGCTCGAGGTTCGCTTCTCGGTGTCTTTGCTGAGGCGGAATTTATCGAGCGGAGCATACAGCTTGAGCAGGGCGACAAGCTGATTCTTTACTCGGACGGCGCCGACCGCTTCATTGGCGGTTATGACGGTGGCGCCGGATTCAGTTTCAGCGAGAAATTTCTGGAATTGAGCAGTTCGTCTGTCGTCGAAATCATGCACGGCCTGACCGAATTCGCGCATAATCAGACAGTTGACGTATCCGAGGTCGATGACATCACGTCAATCGCCCTTGAAATACACTGATCGCTGCATTTAGACTATTCTCATTGATTTCCTTGCCCCGATCAGGGCCTCGGATTACTTCCGGGCAGGGGACTTCATCCACGGAAACTGCCGCAAAAACAGGGAATTCCATCCAGAACTTGCCGAAAAGACCGTTCCCCCGCGGGACAGAAATAGTTTGCAATAAAGCCTGTCTTGGCTATACTGATTTGGCTTGATCGATACCTTACTTCGCAGAAAGGAAGCGACAATGGCGGGTAAAGATGCTGATTTGCGCAGAATAAAACGCCTCATAAAGGTTATGAAGGAAAATGAACTTGTCGAAATCGAGATAAAGCACGGCGACGACAAGATTGCCCTTAAGCGCGCGCAGCCTCAGCCTGTTGTGGGCCAACCGATAGCCGCTGTGCCTGTGATGGGCCACGGGCCTGCGGGTATCCCATTGGAATCGTTCTCGGCCGGCGCCGAGGAGGGGGGGCGGGCTTCGTTGGCGGGCCTTACCGAGATAAAGTCGCCTATCGTGGGCACGTTCTACGCGACGCCAAGTCCGGATTCGGATGCTTATGTTGAGAATGGTTCTCATGTCGAGCCGCAAACGGTCGTCTGCATAATCGAGGCGATGAAGGTCATGAACGAGATAAAGGCTGAGACCAGCGGAACGATAGTCGAAGTTCTGGTGAGCAACGGCCAAGCTGTTGAGTACGGCCAGGTCCTTTTCAGAGTCAAGCCGGATTGATGGCCTGCTGCCGGGCAAGCTGCATGTCGCTGAGATGCAAGGTGTTGCGGGGGTATAGGACGATATATCGATAAAATGCTTTCAAGAATTCTCATAGCTAATCGTGGCGAAATAGCACTTCGGATAATTCGAGCCTGCCGCGAACTCGGTATTGAAGCAGTGGCGGTCTATTCCGAAGCGGACAAGGACGCCCCGTACCTGAGATTTGCCGACGAGGCTATTTGCATAGGCCCCCCCGAGTGCGCTCAAAGCTATCTGAACATCCCGCGTATCATAAGCGCCGCCGAAGTGGCGGACGTCGAGGCGATTCATCCGGGATATGGCTTTCTCGCCGAGAATACGCACTTCGCTCAGATATGCCGGGATTGCGGAATAGGCTTTGTCGGGCCTTCCGTGGAGGCGATGAAGCTGCTTGGAGACAAGGTGGCCGCACGTAAGCTGGCGGCCAAGGCCTCGGTTCCCGTTGTGCCCGGTTCGGATGGAGCGATTGAGGACGAATCCGAAGCATTGAAGCTGGCCAATAAGATGGGCTACCCGGTAATAATAAAGGCTGCCGCCGGGGGCGGCGGACGCGGCATGAGAGTCGTGCATAATGACATCAGTTTTCGCTCGTCGTTCGGCGCCGCCAGAGCCGAGGCCGAGATCGCCTTCGGAAACAGCAGCGTCTATATCGAGAAGTTCATTGTCGAGCCGAGACACGTCGAAGTACAGGTCATGGCCGACAGCGAAGGCAATGCGCTGCATTTCTATGAAAGGGATTGCTCGATTCAGCGAAGGCACCAGAAGATGATTGAGGAATCGCCGTGTTCGGTCCTCGATAAGCATACCAGAGAAGAGCTTTGCGAATCGGCACTGAGGATTATCAAGGAGGCCGACTATACCAGCGCAGCGACGGTGGAATTTCTTGTAGATGCGGACAAGAATTATTACTTCATCGAGGCAAATACGAGAATCCAGGTCGAGCATCCTGTTACCGAAATGGTCACCGGGCACGACCTGATCAAGTGGCAACTAAAAATCGCCAGCGGCCACACCCTCGACATCAGCCAGCGGAACATCAAGCTCAGCGGTGCGGCCATCGAATGTCGGATTAACGCCGAGGACCCGGACAACAATTTCGCCCCCTGCCCCGGAACAATCACCAGGTATGTTGCTCCGGGCGGCCCGGGTGTTCGCGTGGACACGCACGTCCATCAGGGCTGGACGGTCTCGCCGGCTTACGACTCGATGATTGCCAAGCTTATTGTCCACCAGCGGACACGAACCGAGGCAATAACAACGATGAGAAGAGCGCTTCAGGAGTTTGTCATCGAGCCGATCAAGACAACGATACCGGCGTGCTTGGACATTCTTTCACACAACCTGTTCGTCAAAAACAAGATCGACACCGGTTTCATCGAGAGGAATTTCTGATCCTTATCGAGATGTCGGAGTGGATGTCTCAGCTTTCCAGTGCCGTCAGGTCTTCGTAGGTTTCCCGTTTTCTTATTACCGAGAAAGTATGGCCGTCAACGAGCACTTCCGGGGCTCGGCATCGAGCATTGTAGTTGCTGCTCATGGTGAAGCCGTAGGCCCCGGCCGTGAAGACTCCGAGCAAATCCCCACGCTGCATGCCCGGCAGGAACCTGTCTTTGGCGAGAAAATCTGCTCCTTCGCAGATCGGGCCTACGATATCAACGGCTCTGGCTCCGTCTGGCTGCAAATCTTTGTTTCGTTGGGTTGGGATGAAGCCATCCTCTACTCTTGTTGGCCAGATGAAGTGGAACGCATCGTAAAGCGACGGACGGATAAGGTCGTTCATTCCGGCGTCGACTATCACGAATTCCTTAGCGCCTCCTCGTTTGGTATAGAGCACGCGAGTGAGGAGGATGCCCGCATTGGCCGAGATGCTTTTGCCCGGTTCGAGAATGAGCTTGAGGTTCTTGTTTTTGAGCAGAGGTACAATGCCGGCGGCGTAGTCCGCCGCCGAGGGGACGGTTGCGGATTCGTAATCGGCGCCATAGCCGCCGCCGAGGTCAAGTGCTTCGATTGTATGACCTTTGCTGCGAAGTCTGTCGATAAGCGGCATTATTCGTTTCGCTGCGTTGACGTAAGGATCGATAGTCTTTCCGCCGGATCCCAGGTGAATATGGATCGCACATATATCCACTGCAACGTTGTCTGCGTAATCGGCGAAGACTTTTTCCGCCCGTTCAATATCGACGCCGAACTTGGTCTCCTTTACACCGGTGGTCGTGAAGGCGTGGGTCTTGTAGTCAATGTCGGGATTGACCCGCAGTGCCGCTTTAGGCCGACGGCCTTGGATGGCTTTGTGTTGCTGCTCTGACAGCCGAATCAGGTTTTCCAGTTCGGCCTCC
Organism: Sedimentisphaerales bacterium; assembly: GCA_016932835.1. GTDB lineage: Bacteria > Planctomycetota > Phycisphaerae > Sedimentisphaerales > Anaerobacaceae > JAFGCD01. The sequence continues at coordinate 92,930 of JAFGCD010000017.1, read as the reverse complement.
GATTCGATGTTGAAATAGCCGATACCGGCATCGAGAGCTTCGATGATTTCTTTATCTGTCTTGCCCACCCCTGCATAAACGATTTTTGCCGGGTCGCCGTCGGCCCGCAGTACGCGGTATAATTCGCCTCCGCTGACTATATCGAATCCGCTGCCTTGCTCGGCCAGGAACCGCAGAATGTTAATGTTGCCGCAGGCCTTGACCGAATAGCAGATTGTAGTGTCAATTTCAGAGTAGGCTTTTCGAATCTTCTGCAGATGCTCAATGAAGGTTGTCTTGCTGTAGATGTATGCCGGCGTCCCCACCTCCTCGGCGATCCTCTCAACATCAACATCCTCCGCAAAAAGCTTGCCGTTCCTGTAATCAAAATGATCCATGTTTTGTCTTTCTTGCTATCAAGCAGTTATGTCAATTTATGCTGTTGCCAGCACGCAGTATAAGTAACCGGAGGCAAATTGCAAGAGAGCAATTATCGCCGTCATTACCTGTTGGCCACAATGTCGGCGGCGAGCGAAAGACGGCCTGGGAGCGGTCTTTCATGGAATGGAGAACTGGAAGCTGAATTGGCTGTATTGGAGGACGGTATGAGTGGGCCGGGCGGCTCACAAAAAAGCGAAAGGCTTTGTCTTGATGACAAAGCCTTTCGTTGTTCACATGTGCCGCCGCGATCACGATTTCCCGGAACGCGGCGAAATCAGCCGTGGAACTATTTTTTCTTCTTGGCTTTCTTCTTGGCTTTCTTCTTAGCTTTCTTCTTTGTTGCTTTCTTCTTTGTTGCTTTCTTCTTCGTTGCTTTCTTCTTCGTCACTTTCTTCTTTGTCTTTTTCTTCGCTTTCTTTTTCGCCATAGGTCTTACCTCCTTTAGGCTAAACGAATCTCCTTATACGCTTGTTAAAATAAACAACACTATTCGTCAACATTTACAATCTTTGCTCAAAAAAACAAACACAAAAATCAGCACTACAGCACACATTTTTTATCGTCCATAGGTTTTGGAATTCTTGACAGAAATTTCATCCTTTGGTGCGTATGAAAGCTGCATAGACTTCTCATCAAATTGCCTGGCAGAATGTCGTGACTTGTTTCTGTCGTGAGTGAAGTTCGCATCGCAATGAAAAAACAGGAATGCCTCTATAATGCGTGTATGATGCGATACAATGAGTTTATTCGTCGAATTCCCTGTTTTTGAATTCAAAAACAGGGTTCTCGGCATGTCACTATGTATGGCGAACAAGTGTCGCGACAGAAAGCAAGAGTAATAATCAGATGAATGGATTTTAGGTGCTCCTTGAGTTTGGAGCTGTTATAATTGACAGCGGCACAGTGATTTATGCCGCGAAAAAATTTTTACAAAAACACACAATTTACCTGTTAGTTTTTGATGATTAAGAGAAAAGTAGCACTGTTTGGCGGCACGTTTGATCCGATTCATATCGGTCATACTACAGTTGCTTTAGTCGCGAGTGAACGGATCGGCGCAGATAAAGTCGTCTTTATTCCGGCAAAGCGGTCTCCGCTTAAAGGTTTCCTGCCGAGTGGCAGTGATAGTCATCGACTTGCGATGATAACCCTTGCGATTGCTGAGAACAAAAAGTTCGACGTGAGCGATTTCGAATTGAACAAACCGGCGCCGAGCTATACGCTTGAGACTGTTCGGCGGTTTCAGTCGGACTGCGGACCCGACAGTGAGATCGACTGGCTGATAGGCGCCGACGGCGTCGATGATTTGCAGCATTGGTACTGCATTGAAGATTTGATCGATTCGTGCAATCTATGCACCATGTATAGAGCCGGTTGCGATCGGCCGGACTACGGCAAATTCGAGAAGCTCTGGGGGCCTCGGCGGGTGGAAAAACTTCAGAGAAATGTCATCATGACGCCCTTGGTCGAGGCCAGCAGTACGGAAATTCGCAGGAGACTTGCCGCCGGTGAGGATGTCTCCGGCATGCTGCACAAAGCCGTTGTCGAATACATTCGCCGACACAAACTCTACTGCAATGAGAATCAAACCGATTAAGCCGGGCGGAAAATGATACGCCGTTGTCCCAGCCGTCACAGGGCCTTGATTGACTCGGCGAGCCAGTCATACCAGGCGTTCATACCTTCACCGTTTCTTGCCGAAACGGAAAAGATTTTGATGTCCTTGTTGAGTCTGCGGGCATCGGTCGTTGCGCGTTCGATATCGAAATCGAGCAGGCCGCCTTCGAGCAAATCAATCTTGTTGATAAGCAGGGCTTTGGCCTTGGCAAAAATACCCGGATACTTAATCGGTTTGTCGTCACCTTCGGCTGCCGACAGCACCACAATCTTGCCGTGTTCACCGAGATCGAAGTCCGACGGGCAGACAAGGTTGCCTACATTCTCGATGATAATCAAGTCCAGGTCCTGAACAGGCAGTTTCTTAAGCGCAGCGCTTACCTGTACCGCCGATAGATGACAGGCGCCGTTCGTGTTTATTTGAATAACGGGGGCTTTGGTCCGACTGATTCTCTCGGCGTCAATGTCGGTCTGGATGTCGCCTTCGATTACACCGACCCTTATTTTGCTTTTGAGATCGGTTATCGTTCTGGTCAATATCGTTGTTTTGCCCGAACCTGGAGAAGAAATCATATTGAGACACAGCTTCTTGTGTTGCCCCAAGAACATCACATTCTCAAAGGCGTGCTTGTCGTTCTCACTCAGAATCTTTTTTGCAATATCGACTTTTTTCATGGCGTCAATCCGTCTGAAACTCTACTTCTTCTAATATCAGGCCCGCATCGGGCAGCAGCTTGAAGTTTTCGCCGCCGCAAGCCGAACACCTCGGCTGCGAAAGCTCGACGTCGAATGTTATGTTGCAGTCTCTGCATTGGGCTTGCAGCGGTTTATGCTCTATTTCCAGTTTTATGCCTTCACAAGGCGTGTCTTTGGCGATAGCTTCGGCGGCAAATCTAAGTGCCTCGTCGTTGACGCCCGAAAGAGTCCCGCAGCTAATCTTCGCGCTGATCGGCCTGGCGTTTTGTCTCGCCGCTTCCTCGGATATTATCGCCAGAAGGCTTTGCGCGATTCCTGCCTCGTGCATCAGCATATCCTCGGCAATTCTCGTCCGTAGGGCAACTGCACGATTCTTCTGCCGCCGATTTTGGTGATCATCTCTACAGTGGGCACATCACGCATTTCGACAACCTCCCCAATCACGGCTGCATCGGCGCCCAGCGGGTGTTTTCTGCAAATACTCACGCACTCATCGGCCCGGTCCGGCGAGACGACGGCCACGAATTTGCCTTCATTTGCGGCCTCTAAGACGTCGAATCCGAGTATGTCCGCCGCGGCCTGTACGGTAGGATTGACGGGAATCTCCGTCTCATTGATTTCGATGCTGACTCTACCGGCACCCGCTATTTCATTGAGCGTCGCGGCCAGGCCGCCCCGTGTCGGGTCGCGCATGAATTTTATGCCGCCGGCATTTTCCAAAAGTTCGCACGTAAGCTCCGACAGCCCGGCACAGTCGCTGAGCAACTGCGATTCGAATTCAATCCCTTCCCGCTGCGAGATGATTGTCATGCCGTGGTCGCCTATCGTGCCGCTGATAACGATTTTGTCGCCCGGTTCGATTCGTTCACAGCCCAACTCGACGCCGGGCAGTCTCACTCCCACGCCGGCAGTGTTGATATATATCTTGTCGGCGGCCCCGGCCTCGACTGTCTTCGTATCCCCGCTTACGATACGCACCCTGTTCTGTGCCGCAGCGTCGCCTATGCTGGAAAGTATCTTGTCCAGTGTCTCGAATGCCAGCCCCTCTTCGATTATCAATGAAAGCGTCAGGGCAATGGGCCTGGCCCCCGCTACGGCCAGATCGTTCACTGTCCCGCAAACCGCGAGTTTGCCGATATCCCCGCCGTGGAAGAACAACGGCTTGACAACGTAGCTATCCGTTGTGAAGCATATCCTCTTTGAGTCCAGGTCCAGCTTGGCCGAATCGCCCAACTCCGCGAGCTCATCGTTATTGAGCCTGGGCAGAATATGCTTGCGTATAAGGGTATCGCTGAGTCGTCCGCCGCCGCCGTGCGCAAGCAGGACTGTATCGTGCTTCTTCGTCGTCATTGCTCGCGCTGAACCTTTCGTCCGTACTTGTACCACGCCGCACAGGCCCCCTCGGAGCTGACCATGCAGGCCCCGACCGGGTCATCCGGCGTGCATGTCTCTGCAAACAGTCCGCATTGAGGCGGCTCGATCAGACCGCAGAGCACTTCCCCGCATCGGCAGCCCGCCTGTTCGCGGCCCGGAGTCTCGGCGATGCCGAAATGCTTGGCCGCATCGAATCTGCTGTACTTGTCTTTGAGTTTAAGCGTGCTCTTATCTATTTTTCCGAGTCCTCGCCAGTATCCGTCCGCCGGCTCGAAGCATTCGGAAACGATTTTCAGGGCGGCTGTGTTACCCTTTTCGGTCACCACGGCGGGATACATGGACTTAAGCTGGGGCTTACCCGTTGCCAATTGCGTACAAATCTCGGCAAGAGCTTCCATTATCTGCATCGCTTCGAAACCGCCTACGACGCACGGACGCCCGAAATCCTCCACTATCTCGCCGAACACCCCGTAACCTGTTATTACGCTGACATGACCCGGGCAGAGAAAGGCATCGATATTGTTATTCTTCGCCGCCAGCAGCGCCCGCATCGCAGGGACGACGAGCTTATGGCCGCTGAGAATGAAAAAATTCTCGATGCCTTGTTCGGCGGCCTCCCTAACAGCCACCGCCGTGGCCGGCGTAGTCGTCTCAAACCCTACCGCCACGAAAACCACCTTCTTCTCAGGATTTGCCCTGGCCAATTCGAGAGCGTCTTCACTGCTGAGGACCACTTTGATGTCCGCCCTGGCCTGCTTGGTTTCGAGCGAGCCGCCTTCGCCCGGCACGCGAATCATATCGCCGTAAGTTGCGATGATGCAGTCGTCTCTGTCGGCCAACCGCAGCACCGTATCGATGTAGCTCTGGTCGGTAACGCAGACCGGACAGCCAGGCCCTGAAAGCAGCTTAAAACCCTTTGGCAATATCGATTTTATGCCGCTGCGAAAAATCGCCACCGTGTGCGTGCCGCAAACCTCCATAACGTTGATTTGTCGGCCCAGCTTCCTGCAAGCCCTCTCGATTGTCGCCTGGTATTCTCTTATCTTGTCGATCTGCACGGTAGAAGTTCACCCCGAAATCTTGTTGGGAGTATCGTCGAATTCACTTATTTCTCGAAACAGGTCCCACGTCTTCTTGGCCTCTTCTTCATCGACCAGCGAGATCGCAAACCCGGCGTGCACAAGCACGAGATGGCCCACCTTTGCCTCGGGCAGCAGCGTAGTCTTGGCTTTGAACTTGTTGCCCATCGCATCGACTGTGGCGACATCCTTATCCAACTCTATTATTCTTGCCGGTACTGCTAAACACATAGTCTCTTTCCCGATTCATTAGTCCCGTTCAGGGAGATTGGCCGCAATTGCAGCCTGACCCAGGGATATTCCGCCGTCATTCGACGGGACGTTCCGGTTCAATAATACGCAAAAACCGTCGTTTTTCAAGAGCTTAACCAGACGATTTATCAAATATCCGTTGCAGAACACACCCCCGCTAAGCGCAACTGTGTTTATTTTCGTGCTTTCTCTTGCTCGTTGCGCCATTGCCAACAAAGCGGCGGCGAGGCAATTATGAAATTTTGCCGAAATTACGCCCCTTGAGACGTCACTTCGCAAATCCGCAACGACGCCTCTCAGCATAGCGCTCAAATCGAGTTCAAGCGGCTTGCCGGCGCCGCCGGCTATTTCAAAATCGTAATGCTCCTCGATTCCGAGTTCAATTGCCGCTTCAAGCGCCATGGGTAGTTGAGCGTCGAAGTGATTATAGCTGCCCAAGCCCAGCATCGCGGCAACGGCGTCGAATACCCGCCCCAGGCTCGATGTCTTCACCGCATTGACCCCTTTTTCGAGCTGCTGGAGTATCATGTCCTGCCGGGCTTTGTCCGGCTCGAACGTATCGACAAGCCACGCAAATTCGGGCAGGCTGAATTGTCCTGCGTATGCCTGCCTCAACAGTGCAAGGGCCGGCCTGGCGGCCTCTTTACTCGCCTTGTCCGCCCCGGCAAGGTCGTAGTAAGCCAAATGCCCGAAACGCTCGAAGCTCTCCAGCGACGCAACCAGGCACTCGCAGCCCCAGATCGCTCCGTCCGTGCCGTAGCCTGTTCCATCGCATATCAAACCGATTACCGTAGCGGTGACGCCGTGCTCGACCATAACCGAGGCCGCGTGGGCCCAGTGATGCTGCACCTCAACGACCTTCAGGCCGGTCAGTGAGCGGACGTACTGGCCGGACAGGTAGCCGGGGTGAAGATCGCAGACTGCAATTTTGGGCTCGACTTCGAAGAGTCCCCGCAGATGCTCGATTGACCGGATATAGTGATGATAGACCTCGGCATCGGCAAGGTCGCCGATATGTTCGCTGCATATCATTTGATTCTGCTTTGCAAAGCAGAAGGTATTTTTCAAATCCGGCCCGGCTGCGAATATGTCTTCCCCCGTCATAAACTCCGTTATGATCGGAGTGGGCACGTATCCCCTGGCCCGCCGCAGCAGCGCCGGTTTCTCATCGACCAGATGGATTATCGAATCGTCAACCTGCCGGTATATGTCCCTGTCGTGCATGAGGAAGATATCCGCTACGCTCCCAAGCCTCTCCAGGGCCTTGTCGTTCTCGCAGATCAACGGCTCATCGGAGATATTCCCGCTGGTCATTACCAGTATGTTTATACCTCTTGCAAACAACAGGTGATGAATCGGGGCGTAGCAGAGCATGAAGCCCAGCGTTCGCACGCCGCCGGCCACCGACGGGGCTATCGTCGAGCCGTCTTTGCGCGGCAGCAGCAAGATCGGACTCTGCGGGCTTCTCAACGCCTGCTCAGCCGGCTCGCTGACAACCGCGTATTCGGCTATTGTCTCGATCGAATCCGCCATTAGTGCGAAGGGTTTGTGGTCTCGCCTCTTTCGCTGCCGCAGCCGTTGCACGGCGTCTTCATTCAGTGCATCGACGGCGAGATGGAAGCCGCCGATCCCTTTTATGGCCGCGATCTTGCCGTTCATCAGCAGCCTTGCCGTCTCGTCGAGGACTTCTTCCGTCGATGACGCGATACGCTTGCCTGTATTGTCGGTCAGCCATATCTTCGGCCCGCACGCGCCGCAGGCGACAGGCTGGGCGTGAAACCGACGGTCGCCGACATCGGCGTACTGCTCGGCGCATCTGGCGCACATCTCGAAGGGTGACATCGTCGTATTCGGCCTGTCGTACGGAATAGTCCGCACAATCGAATACCGCGGGCCGCAGTTCGTGCAGTTGATAAACGGATAACCATAGCGAAAATCGTCTTTATCGACCATCTCCGCAAGGCAATCGCCGCATGTGGCCATATCGGCGGTCACCTGTGACAGAGCCGGCCCGGTCCCGTCGCTGCTGCGAATAGTGAAATCCGTTTCATCTTCGACAATAGACACATCCATTCTGTTGCACGAATTGATCTGAGCCATAGGCGGCTTGTCAGGGCTTGAGTGCAGGCGGTTGAGAAACTCGATGACCCTGTCTTCCTGTCCCTGGAGCTCGATTGTGACACCCTTTGTATCGTTATAGACAAAGCCCGTCAGCCCCAGCGCACGCGCTATCCTATACACAGCCGGCCGAAAACCGACGCCCTGAACGAGCCCGGTCATGAATATTCTCTGCCTTTTGGTCGAAACCCCCAATATATCCCCTTTCAATGGCCAGGTACGACACCGATAAAAGCGGTTCGTTGCTCGCATTATAGTCGCCCAGGCAGAAAACAACAATCGCCGGTCTCTCCGGACCGGATGCTTTTTGTACGTTGCCAGGAAAAAAAGTGTTTGCAGCGAACCACCCAATCTGCTATTATGCGCAAAAAACCAAGGGGCCATAGCTCAGTTGGGAGAGCGCTTGCATGGCATGCAAGAGGTCGTGGGTTCGAATCCCATTGGCTCCATTGTCGCAAATCTTTGCCTGACAATGGTTTGTGAGAGCCTGTCTCTGTCGCGGCAAATCTCACTAAAGCGCGCGCCGGCAGAGTGATGCCGAATATCCTCCTAAATTACCTGATATTAGTCGCCGCAGTGCCCTATTTCGTTCCCGCGTTGGTTTTATGGCCTTCAATTTACCAGTTCGCATATGATATTGGTCAAATCCAGGCCTAATCCCTTGGATTTCTCGTTCTTGCCGACGATTTTGAAAAGCAACTTATTCTGGCCCTCATTCAAATCCAGCGTACCGATATACTCATTCGGCGCGTGCTTTCTTTTCTCGGCATACATATCCACGATCGGCCCGACCGGCGCCTCATCCATAAACAACTGCACCTTCCCCTGCTCCGGCCCTTTGACAACGTCCAGGCTCACCTTGTACTTGCCTTCGGCGGGCAGTTCGCACACGAAGCATATGAAATGATGTCCGAACCAGTCGCCTCCTTCGGCCTTCAATGAGAGGAATCGAACGTCCTTGCCGTCGAACTTCTCAGCGTCTTTTGTCAGTGTCGCATTGTCGTACGAGAAAGCATATACAGGAACGTTCCACCACGTCGCGAAAACGATACGTTCCAAATCGACAACCTTCCTCTCGGGCGCCGCCGGCAGCTCGAACTTGCAGGTCGGTCTTTCCGCAGAGTACAGAAATGTCACCCCGCAGTAGTCGTTCACAAGCTCGTTTCCGGTGGGCGCGTGTTCGATTGTCTGCAGGATACTCTTCCTGTAGGCGTAGGCATCGCCCAGCATAAGCCTGTAACCGCCCGTCCTGCCGAGGTGCTTTTTATACGCCAGGCATCCGCTCAACGGAAACGATCGTTTCGCTTCCCATCGGCCCGGCACGTCGTACCATCCGCCGTTGTAGAAGTCCTCCGAACCCGTCCCATGGATTACGACTTTGCCGTCGATAGTGGTCTGGTCGTCGCCTTCGAAGAAATATGTATTGCCCGATTCGAAGCCCTGCGACTGCTGGATGCAGCCGACTATGTGCCCGCGGCCCTGCGTCTCGATGAAGGTAAAGGGCTTGCCTTTCGTTGTCGGATTCTCACGAACCCATACCGCATAGAACTTGCCCTCGTTTTCCTTCCTGCCGACCGGTGCAAACAGCACCTCGGTTTCCACCGTCATCTGCTTTGCATCCGGGCCCTGCTGTCGGAGTAATTCAATTCGAGCCGATTTGTCAAACGGCATCGGGTAGTAGCAGTAGTTTGTCTCGCCGGCGGTGCCGATGAGCAGAGATTTCATCGCGGGCTTTCCCCATGCATAGCCGAAGAAATCACCGGCCGGGCTGAGGATCGCAGGCTGATTGTCGCCGTCCCAGTATGCCCGGAGCACGATATCGCGATTCTTGCCCACAAGGGCCTCCGCAGGTCCCATGCGGATACCGACAATCCTGCCCGGACGGTTCACATCGAAGACTGTCACGGCCTGCCCGGAAATCAGGGCATTTCGAGAGTGAATCCGTTCAATTTTCGCCCCGGCGCCGGCGGTGTAAGGGCTTATATCCGTCCCGCACGAATCGAACAATCTTGTCGCCTTTTCGAGATGCCGCTTGTATTCGCTGCTCTGCTTTACCGAGAAAGTCTCTATCCCGGCCTCTGTCGAGTAAGTGGCGTAGTTGATCTGGTAGAATTGTACGCGCTCGGCGCGTATCAGTACTTTGCAGGATTTCTCATAGGGCAGCGGGACATAGCTGTAGAAGCCGCCCGCTCCGTAGCCGACCAGCGGACGAACGAACACAGGATGTCCGTCCATGAACAGATCACGGAAATTCACCTCTATGTCAGGCTCGCGCTTCCCGTCGAAATAGAACTCCATCCTGTCGTCAGTAGGCGTGGGCGTCCAGATTCTGTAGATTACGCCGGGGCCTTTCAAGTCCGCAAGGACGAGACCGTCTTCTTCTTTGCGGACATAGGAATATTCTCCGCCGAAGCCGTCATTGTTGCCGCCGGTGCGATCGTAACTCGATTGCGACGCGACCTCGACCGATTCCCTGAGTATGCCCAGCCGATCCAGTCGGTATAACTCCTGAATCCCCGGGGACCAATCATTTCTATCTTGCCCCCCATACGAGACAATAACCGAAACGCGCAATATGAGAATAAAAACGAAAATCGCCTTCAGAAGTTTGTTCGATTTCATCTGATTGTTCTCTTTCAAAAACCACCTGTTCTCTGGGGCAACGCAACAATAAATTCATGTCATCCAGCCATAGTTTAATACCATCATCGGTTGTAAATCGCAACCGCCTCGATCCGGAAAACAAAACTCTCATCCGTAAACCGCCTTTAACAGGCTCCTGCAAAAGAGCCTGTTTTAGGAACAGTTCTCGACAGAAATATTCTTAAAAAAACACTATTGTATTGGCCGAGGCGATTTGGTAACATAACCATTGTGGGTTGGGGATTTCCTCTCTCCTCTCTCCCTCCGCGCCCCAGCCCACATTTTTCCATTCCCCTCCTGCCGCGGTTTCAGCGCATAAAAAAAATGGGCTGTCCGTCCCGACTATCTCGGAACAGCCAGCCCTTAAGGAGTCAATTGATTTTGTGAATTTACAGCGTCCTGCGCCTGCGGAGATAGCCGACAAGGCCTGCGCCAAAACTGCAGAGCAAAACCGCACCAGGAGCGGGAATAGCAATACTCGTGGCCCACAACGCCTCGCCTGTTATTTCGTTGTTCTCACCGCTGCCGGTGTAGTTCTCCCAGCCGCCCGTGCCGAGCTGAACTGTCTGCAGATAATAGCCGGCCCCGTAGATATTCCCGAGGTAACCGGCCCGGTTCAACTCATCCAATGCGAGAATAGCATAGGCGGTTTCCTGGACTGTCTCGTTGCCGTCGTCATCAACAACATAATTCGAGTTCCATGTAAATCCGCCGCTCGAAAGCTGATAACCCGTCAGGATATCGCCAAGATCGCTCAGACTGCTTGCCGCAGCGTGTTCGCCCGCGGTCGGGTCGAAACTCTCCCCGACTGAAGCTAACCCGAGTATGCCGCCCGCCAGACCAATGACGTCGTAGTACGCATCGCCGTCAAGTTCGTCTATTTCGGCCTTTGTCCCGGCTACCCATGCCGTCGTATCGGCTCCGGCCAGATCGGCTGCATAGAGGCCGATACCTATATCCCACGTCGCAAGATTGCCGATGCCCGAACTGGCACGCGACGTTCGAATTAGGTTGACATAGCCGGCCGTGTCATACAGCGTCCCGGCCCCGTTCCTGTTGTAAGTGCCCGCCGCCAGGGCATCATAGAAATTGGTCGTGACATGGTCGGTGTATGCTGTGCCTCCGAAAATACTGTCCAATTCAACTGCAAGGTATCCGTCGGAAGGTGAAAAATTATTAGTCTTGCCGAGCAGCAAAGTCCCTGCATTCTGAAGACCCGTCAACATAGCCCCGTCACCCGTTCGATAGTACGCCTGGGCCAAACCCATCGCTATCGGGCTGACCGTATTCGTCGGACTGGCATTGGCAGGGTCGCCATCGTACAGCGGCCAGTCCCAGCCGCCGTCGTTCTGCTGCAATACCACAAGCCGATCTCCACCTGCTTGGAATGTTTCGGCCCGAACCGATACGCCAAACATCGTAAGGACCGCCAACAGTACAACCATTTCCTTCATCTTCATCTCATCACCCTTTCGCTTTAATATTATTAATTGACAACCTGACAATTCGCGCGCAGGTGCGTATGTAGTTTGGTGTAGGCAACTCCCTGCGCTATCTACATGTTAATATTCCGCAATCGGCGACAGCCGTGTCCTAATATCGGGGCATATTCGCCTGGTGGGCGTTGGCCTTCGCATCCTCCCTGAGAATTTAATACAGCCAATATACCAGATTTGCCGGGAATGTCAAGGGAAAACTCCGAAAAAACATCCTCTATATTCCCCAGCTTTTCCACTTTAACTCATAATGGCTGTTCTGAATCTTTGTCAGGCGGTTTGGTGTGCAGGTTTGTGGTGATCAATCTTTGAAAAGAGGAATTTGTGCAGATGGATGTTAAAATAGGCAGGTATTGCTTGACTTAGAGTGTGCAAATAGGGTATAATGTGGCCATGGTTAGAGAAATGATATCGTTTGTGCTGCGACTGGGACTTGTAATAGGGCTTTGGGGCCTGGTATGGTCGTTTGTTCAGCCCAAAACACAAGCGATGCGTGTACTAAGAGCGGCCTTGCTCGTACTCGGCCTCTTGGTAGTTTGTGCTGTCTTGAGCATTGCGGGGGCTTAAGACTATCGATTTTCCGGCCAGACAGCCTTGAATCGCAAATCCGGGGAATATCCACTCTTTTACAGCCCTGACGCGATTTCTCTGAGAAGGTATTCCTGCGAAATGCCGTCGAAGCGGATATTTACGAGCAGTCTCCCGCATTTACGCGGAAGACTACTCGATTAAATTGTCGGCCTGCGAATCGGTGATTCCGGACTGTGCAGGCGGTTCTGATTGCCGGAGCAGGAGCTACGTTGTTGCTCGCTGCCTCTGGAACAGATAGAGGATTATGCTCAGTGCAATCAGACCGACGAGTCCGTTATCGCCAAGGGACCTGATCAACGCTGTAAGATTGGTGACAATCCCTGCAAAGAAGGGAACCTCAGGACCGAAGAGAATCCCCAGCACAATGCCGAGAGCGACCAGTAGCAGAAGAATTTCAGTTATCTCACAAATCCATTTCTTTGCCTGTTCGAGGGGGCTCATATCAGGATCTCCATAAATAGATATTAAGAAAAACAAAAAAACGAAACGTGCTACTGCACCTTTTTCGGCCCATCGCGTCCGGTAACTTTAATATCGGCACGAAAAATGATTGGATATGGCAGGCATCCGGAGAATTCACCTGTTTTGCCTGTATTCACGGTAATTAGCCCGGGATGTGTTGTTTTGGTGCAATCAAGGCCGTTTTGGGCACATCTCTGCCGTCCTAAATCACGTAAAATAGTGGTAAGCAACTGCGAATTCGTAGCATTTAGGACGTAAATTTGGCTTGGCACGTTTGTATGTGACTAACTGTCGAATTGTCCGAATTACCCCTTTCTTGGTTAACAGAAGGGCTTTTCTTGCCGATTTTTACGCAATAGCGATATGACGAATACAACTTTGCTTTGGTGGATATAAAATGTCTTTACTGATCTTTGCACTTTCACTGGCCTTTGGCGTGGTAGTCTTTGTAAGGCTGATTGGGCCTGATGCCTGGCTGATAAAGGGCCTCAGAAGCGACAAAATAGGGGCTGTTGTCGCTTTTTGCTCGATTCTTGTGTGTGGTGTTGCAATATTCCTGTTGCTGCAGCTATCCCTGTCCGTTCTTCCGACTTTGGTCAAAGAGGCCTCCGCAGCAACGGATAATGATTCGGCTGTGGAATACAGGCAAGGCATCCAGGTGTGGGATGTGTTTGCCTGCATCCTGTCTTTTTGCGTTCCGATACTAACAGGCTACCTGCTAAGCGTGCTCTACCGCGGCATATACGGGGCTGTCAGGAAGCTTGCACTTCGATAGCGCGAGGCCCTGAAGGGGGATTACTCGCTCATTCTCGAACCAGCGGGTACGCTGTGCCCATTTCTGTACCATTTTTGCGGTTTTACTCCGCCATCCGCCGCGATTTTACTCCGCCCTTTACAGATAAATACTCGAATTTACTGCCCACAGGACGGTCGCGGTGAAATGCCCTGTGCCGGCAGGCGGCTGGGATGAGAAAAAGGGCGAGCCAGCTTGATACCTCAAAAGGGATACCCCAAAAGGAAGTGATAACCAGTAGAAATAAAATGGGTAAATTGGGAAATGAGGGTAAAAATTTCTTTGGAAACAGCCTTAATATGGGAGATTTGGCTTGACAAATGGGTCTAGACTGTTATACTGGGAATAAGATTAGTGGCTTCTAAAAGGAGGAGGCCATACCTGATTTTGCTTCCTGGGTTTTACCCAGGGGGCTGCCTGCACGGATGCGGATTGTTGAAAAACTGGAGCGAGGAGTGGTGTCCGTGTTTAAGAAATATGGAAATATACTGCTGCTAATGTCACGTCTTATGTGCGCGATTGGACTGGCTTCACCGAAGATGAGTTATGTCACTCTCTGCGGCGTGCCGGTGCCGAGGCGGGCCGGATATTTCTATTCCGCTTTGCGGATTTGAGCGGAGCGTTTTGTTTCGATGTTGCTGTGTGTTAAGTACTTCAGAAAAACTGGAGAATTGATGAAAGGGATGATGAAAATGAAAAGGATACTGTTATTGTTGGTGGTTTGTTTATTGTCTTCGGCGCCTGCTTTGGCAGTGCCGAGTCTCGGATGGGACAGAGGCGATGAAGGTACGACCTACCAGAAATGGACTTTTGACGATGACGACGGCAATCCAGCGTTGCCTAAGATCCCCGAGATCGACGAGAATCCCTACGGCACCGCAGAGGCTACGATTTCGGGTATTGGCGTCGGCTGGGCCGAGGAGTTCTACGGCAGGTCGGGTGTCTGGGGAAATCACCCCAATGCAGTCGAGATCAGCCTGTATATCCCCAACAGCGATGTTCGCAATCCGTGGAAAGAAATCTGGCTCGAGATAGGCTATAAGGGTGACATCCAGGAGATCTATGTTGATCCCGTTCCTGATGCCGATTTTGTGAGTTTGATTTATCAGAATACCGTAGTCGTCGATCCGACCAACGGTTGGAAGCTGGGGATTTATGCCTGGCACATCGAGCCGAATCCGGATGCGGAGATTATCTTCCTCAGTGCAATCGGAACAGGCGGCTTCATCGACTATATCGAAGTGGATACGATTTGTATTCCTGCACCTGGTGCTATTCTGTTGGGCAGTCTTGGAGCGGGCCTTGTCGGCTGGCTGCGGAGACGCCGAAGTCTGTAGATTGTAGGTTAGCTGATTAGTGACACACTGTTATGATGAGCATGATGCTCAGTGAAGGTGGGAAATGATGAAGAAGTTAATAGTAGTTTTCACAGTTGTGCTGGCTCTTACCAGCGGACAAGCCATGGCACTTTATGTAGTTGACATAGGCAGTCCGGCCAGCGAAGCGGGTTTCAGTCCGGTCAGTTGGGGTCCGATTCAGCCTGATACGAGCGGCGGCAGTTGGGGCGGCATTGCCTCGGACCCGTTGTCGCTCGACGGAAAGGCGAGGGTGATTTGGGACGGCAGTGACGACGATCCTTCGGCGTCATTGACATTTCCGACGTCTATAACCGCGGTAGCCCTGAGACACTTGATAGGGATCGCAAACGACAGCTTTGCTGTCGATGTCAGCGGCAACCCGTGGGGCAGCGTAACCGACGTGCCGTCTTCGAGTGAAGTCTGGAACGTCAGTTCGTTTAAGGGCGGAACCCCGGGTGACACATTGACCTTGACGGCAACCGACGGCAAGTGGGCGTCATTCGACACATACGGCCAGGTGGCGATAGATCTGGTCATAGCGACTCAGCCCGGTGAAACATTCCAGGCATGGACGTTCGATAATGATGACCCGACAATTCCGGAGATCGATCTGAACAATTACGGCACGCCGACTGCGACAATCACAGGTGCCCTCGGAGGCCCGCCTCCGGAGTGGGTGGCTGTACTCTTGGACGAGGAGGGTGTCTGGCAGGCTGAGGAATTGATTGATATCGTGCTCGATATCCCCAACCAGATGGTGCGCAATCCCTACAAGGAAATCGATCTCGAGATAGGTTTTCTTGGCGATCTTGCGTCTTTCTCGGTATTTCCGTCGCCTTTCGGCGGGAGTGTGGAACTGGTGAGCCAGGACGTAGTGCTTGTCGATGCGGCCACGGGCTGGAAGAAACTGACGGCGTCTTACCTGATCAAGCCGAATCCGGATAGCGAGTCTATCTGCTACAGCTTCACCGGAGATATTGCTGCGATAGATTATATAGCCGTCCGCACGATTTGCGTACCCGAGCCTTTGACGATCGGCCTGCTGGGACTTGGCGGCCTGTTGCTGCGGAGACGAACTCGCAGGACCGCGTAATACGAGAAACAGCAAGCGCTGCACAAAAATAAGATAATACCGCTCTGAAGGCGGGACATGAAATAATAATAAGCCGGGACTCTCGAAGGAGGAGTCTCGGCTTTTCTATTGGTTACTCTTCCGAGGACATGTACATATCACCGGGACCGAGCTTGTCATACCAGGTGAACTTCATCACAGCCGAGGTGACCGCAAGGACACCGACGGCTATCCACATAGCCTGATACTGCCTGATGACCAGACATATCGGAATCACATTCAGCGTTAACTGCCAGACGATGCCGACAGCCACATTGAACGCATCCCGCCCGAAATCGGTATTAGCCTTAAAATTGGGATATTTGGCCAGCAGCTTCAGATAGACGGGTTTCCAGAAGCCCCACGGGCGGACGGTTCGGTAGAAGCTTTCGAGCACTTCGTCTTTCTCCGGGCGCGTCAGCAGGCATACGAGGACCGAGGCGATTGTGCTTACGCCCAGGGCGAACGGCAGGATATGAATCTTGTTGATATTCGGATTGACGATGAACGGCGTCAGCGCTGCGACAACGCCGGCGATCATCCCGGCGAAGTACCCGTGCCCGTTGAACCGCCACCAGTGCCACTTCAGAATATTCGGCGCCACATAGCCGCCGTATAAACCGAACGTAATCAGCAGCGTAATATCGTGGATCGACTCGACCCTGGCGACGCCGATGATAACGGCCAGCACCACGAGAATAATCGAGCACAGATACCCGAAGCGAACGTACGTCTTCGCCGGGGCGTTGGGATTGATATAGCGTTTATATATGTCGTTGACTATGTAAGCGGCCCCTGCGTTGATTGTCGAATCGAACGTACTCATAAACGCCGCAAGAAGTCCCGCCAGCAGAATACCGACTATGCCCACGGGCACATATCCCTGAATGACGTGCGGCAGAATCGTCTCGAAATCGAAATCGCCGTCGGCCGTGATCATCTGTTTTACCTCGGGACTGAAGAAGACAAGCCCGAGTACACCGATCCCTGCGATCATCAGGAATCTCGGCACAAGCTGCACGATCGACATCCACCAGTTCTCCAGAGCCGCTTCTCGCGGATTCCTGACCGAGAGCGAGTGCTGCATTCCATATCCGGGCGTTGGTCCTGCCATGCTCACAAGCAGACCCTTCAGCAGCATCAGCATCATGACCACGCCGAAGAAGGAATATCCGTCCTTAGTGATTTTCGTGTTGAGCTGGTCTATCAGCCCGGTCCAGTCGAGGTCCAGCTTCCAGCCGAATCCGAGCCGGCTCCACCCCTCCGGGACCACCTTGCTCAGGGCCTCGGGGCTGACTTTGTCCATCGCGATGACGGCTATGAATATCGACGCGACCGTCAGCAGGGCGAATTGGATAAGGTCGGTCAGCACGACGCTGTACCACCCGCCGAGCAGAAGATAGACGGTGGTGACGCTCAGGATGATAATTGCATAGACGTCCGCAGATTTCAGGACCCAGAAGGACAGGTCCCACGGGAAGAATACTTCCGCAAACTTGCCGATCCCCACGAATGCATAAGCCAGAAACGCCAGCGTGATTATCAGCGCGTAAACCACCACGCTGATATGCGAGAGATTGCCCCCGGCGCCCTTACCGAACCGCGTCTTCATCCACTCGGCGCCTGTCAGCGCGTTGGACCTTCGAATCCAGGCTCCGAGATAGACCTGGCGAAATACACGGTCGAATAAAGGCCACGTCCACGGGATGAATGCAGCCTTCAAGCCGTACGTGAAGAACATTGTCACGAACCACATCGTGCCGGTAATGTCGAAGCCGCTTGCCCCGTGTGATGTTCCGATGACATACCACGGCAGCGACCTTCCGGCGAGGAAGTACGAGTCGAGGTTCTTAGAGGCTCTCTTGGAGATGAGCCACCCGACGGCGATTACCGCGGCGATATAGCCCAGTATTATGAATATGTCGATGGGATGCAGTTGCATTGGATTCCTTTCGCTATGCAGGGCAGCCGAGCAGGTATTCGAGCAGTTCGTCGAGTCGGCAGGTCGCCACGGCGACATATTTGTCCGCTGCGCCGTAATACACAAAGAGGGTCCCGTCGATAACGACCTTGCCGCACGGGAAGACGCAGCCCCGGTAGTAGCCGTCGATTTCGTAGTCTTCTTCGGGCTGCATGATCCAGTCGGTCGTTCGGTGCAGCACCTTGGCAGGGTCTTCGAGGTCGAGAAGCAGTGCGCCGAGGCGGTAGTATTTGTCCGCGCCTACGGCGTGGTAGATCGTTAGCCAGCCGTGTTCGGTCTTGATCGGCGGGGTGTTAATGCCGAGCTTTCCCGCCTCCCAGTCGAATTTGGCCTTGATCAAAAGCTCGCTCTTGCGAAAACCAAGCAGGTCGTCCGCCTTGGATATCCAGGCTGCGGCGTGTTCGGTTCCATATTCCGGGCCGACCCATTCCAATGGCCGGTGCATCATCACGTACTTGCCGCCGACCTTCTCTGGAAAAAGGATTACATCTCTGTCGTCCAGCGTCGCGTCGGTGATTCGCCCGGCTCGGCTGAACGTCTTGAAGTCTTTGGTCAGCAGCAGACCCGTGCTCGTAGCGTTGGTCCGAATCACTCGCGGGAAATCCTCCGGACAGACAGGGTGTTTGTACTGCTGGTCCTTCGGCTTCCAGAACTGCCCGAACGGGAAGAATCGGCAGGCGTACGTGATATAATACCACTCGCCCATCTTCACCATTCTCGGGTCCTGAATGGTGCTGGCGTCGAAACCATCCTCGCTCGGACTCAGGACCGGCCGGTCGGAAGTCCTCTCGAAGTGATAGCCGTCGGTGCTCTTGGCCAGACCGAAGTAGCACTTGTATTCCGAATGGGCCTCGGCGGCCCTGTACAGCATCACGACCTGGCCGCTGTCGGCGTCGCGCCACGCCGCGGGGTTGAATACCGCAAGATTCTCCCACTCGTTGGCCGGATTGGGGCGGAGGATTGGGTTGCCTTGGTAACGTTTCAATTTCACTGCTGATTCTCCAAAACAGCCCCTGCGAAGTCGCGCCGCAGCGATCGGCCGCTTAATTTTCCGCCGCCGCCGAATTTGCGTCGCTGGGTCCGCCGAGATTGAAGGTTATGCGTTTATCTTCTTGAGCAGCCAGGCCATATTCTTGCCGAGCTGGGCCATCGTCTGCAGGCCTTCCTCGTCGCCGTTGGCCTCGCCCTTCTTGAGTCCGAACCCGACATTCCAGTACGATGAGCCGGGGATGACCATCTCGCTGATAAGGAAGAAGTGATTAATTGTGTCAAAAGCGTGAATCGCGCCTGCCCTGCGGACTGCGACGATAGCGGCCCCGATCTTGTGCTTTAGCAGATTACCGTTGGCCCTGGCCACGAAGCCCGCCCGGTCGATAAGAGCCTTAAGTTCCGTGCTGACGTCCGCGAAATACGTCGGGCTGGCAAGGATAATGCCGTCGGCTTCGAGCATTTTGCCGAGGCACTCGTTCAGGATGTCGTCGTCGAAGACGCATTTTTTGTTCTGGTTCTCGAAGCACTTCCCGCAGGCCGTACAGCCCCGAATTTTCTCCCCCGACAATTGGACCATCTCAGTTTCGATACCTTCGGCTTTGAGTTCTCCGAGGGCTTGATTGATAAGAACAGCGGTATTGCCGTCCTTGCGGGCACTGCCGTTAAACGCTACAACTTTCATAGTCGCCTCCATTTCTTCAGGTTCTTTCAGCCGTACATTGAACGTCCCTGAATTCTAATCCAACACAGGGATTTCCGCAAGCCGTCGCTGTCAGGCGGTATTCACATCGACCCCCCGAGCCGCCTTGAAGTTCCTCCGCCGAGGCGGTTGGCGGTGATTTTTGTCTTTCCAAATGCCGCCGGCGCGTTAGAATTGGCGAAAGCCGGACGTAAATGTATAACTGGATGTTGCTGAGAAAACCTTTTCACGGGAGCCGCCATGGAAGTCAGGGATTTTTTCAATGAAATCAGCATGCCTCGCGGCAGGAACTACGCACCGATGGTGCGGAAAATAATCAGTGCCGCGGCCTTTTTTGTTCTACTCTTTGCTGTGCTGGCTACTGCGATCTACACCGTGCCGACGGATTCGGACGGGGTCGTGCTGCGGTTTGGCAAGTACAGCCGTACCACTCCTCCGGGGATACACGCTAAGATTCCCTTCTGGGTGGAGACCGTAAAGCCTGTCCCGGTAAGAAAGGTTCAGAAGGAGGAGTTCGGCTTCAGAACTCTTCAGGCCGGCGTTGATTCGCGGTATCTCGGCGCCGAGGAGATACAGCGTGGTTCGGTGACCGGCAGCGACCTCGCGGAACTGGTACGTCAGAGCGGAGAAAGGGCGTCGAGAAGTACCAGTCAGCTCGTGGAGCAGGCCAGGACAATACTGAGGGGCGAGTATGTAATGCTGACAGGCGATTTGAACATTATCGACGTCGAGTGGATCGTGCAGTACAAGATTAAGGACGCGAGGAGCTACCTGTTCAACGTCAAAGAGCCGGCCAAGACCATCCGCGACGCGAGCCAGGCGGTCATGAGGCTGCTCATCGGCAACGGCAGCGTGGACGAGGCCATCACAATTGGGCGAATCGAGAACGAAAACGCCGCCAGACAGGCCCTGCAGAAGCTGCTCGACGAGTATTGCACGGGCATCACCGTTGTGGCCGTGAAGCTGCAGTCGTGTAATCCGCCGTTGAATGTACGCAGCGCGTTCAACGACGTAAACAAGGCCCTTCAGCAGAAGGAACAGCGAATCAACGAGGCCGTCAAGCAGTACAACGAAGTTGTCCCGAAGGCGAAGGGCGAGGCCAAGAAACTTATCGAAACGGCCAGGGGCTACGCTGCCGAGCGGGTCAACAGGGCGCAGGGCGATGTGGCGAAATTCGAGAAGGTGTACGAAGAATACAAGAAGGCGCCGGATATCACCAGGCAGAGACTCTACCTCGAAACAATGTCGGCGGTGCTGCCGCTGATCCCGGAAAAATGGATAATCGAGCAGGGCGGCGCAGACGGCGGAATCCTCCTGAAGCTCGATCTCGACAAACAGAATTGAGGCGACGCAAGGGAGCACTTGAACAGGAGCCGAAATATGATACCAACATCGAGAAAACCAAACGGACGTTTCCTGGCGTTGCTGGCACTTGCCGCACTCGCCGCGACTATACTGGGAAATTCGCTCTATGTGGTGGACCAGTCGCAGCAGGCCCTGGTGACACAGTTCGGTAAACCCGTCAGAGTCGTAATCAATCCGATCGAAGGACCCGACAGTGAAGCGATAGCCGCACGGCTTAAGGCGAGATACGACGAGGAAGGCATAGCGGTCGCGCGGGGGGCGGGCCTGAGGGGCAAGATACCGTTCATCCAGAAGGTCGTTAAGTTCGAGCGGCGGCTGCTGCGGTGGAACGGCTACCCCGAACAGATTCCCACAAAGGACAAAAAGTATATCTGGGTGGATTCCACCGCCAGATGGTGTATCGAGGATCCGCTGCTCTTCTTCAGGTCTGTCGGAACGGAAGAACAGGCCCACGCCAGACTCGACGACATCATAGATTCAAGCACAAGAAACTCTATCACAAAGAGAGACCTGCTTGAAATTGTACGCACCGACAACCGCGAAATGCAGGTGGCCGAGGAGGAGCTCCAGGACACCGCGGAGGTCGGAAGCGTCGAAGAAGGACGAATAAAAATAGTCGCTGAGATTACAGAAGCGTCGCGGAAAGCATGCGAGGAGTACGGAATCAGCATCCCTCAGGCCGGTATTCTGATCAAGGGACTTACGTATGTTGACGAAGTCAAGCAGAAGGTTGAAGAAAGAATGCGCGAGGAGAGGCAGCGAATCGCGAAAAAATACATATCCGAAGGCGAGGGTGACTACGAGAAGATCATGGGTGACAAGGAGAGGGAAGTGAAAGTCATCATGTCGGAGGCATACAAGCAGGCCCAGGAAATAGAAGGTGGCGCCGATGCCGGCGCTGCCGAGATTTACGCCAAAGCTTTCAGCAAGGATCCGGAGTTCTACAGGTTTATAAAGACCCTCGAACTGTACGAGGAAGCCATTGCCTCCGACAAAACCAGGCTGATCCTCGGAACCGACAACCCGCTTTTCGAGTTGATCAAGGGTAACCCGCTCAAAGCCGGCGGCAAGACCCCGGAGAAAGGCGCTGTCGAATGAAAGTCGCTTCCGGATTCTCAATGTTGCTGCTCATCTGGTGCGGCGCTTGTAATGTCGTCGGAGGCGCCGATAAGCAGAAGGTCCAGGTCTATCAGGGCACAAGCGATGCATCCGCAGCCGTCGCACTCGGCGACGATATCTTCCTGATGGCCGACGACGAAAACAACATCCTCAGGGTTTACAAAATCGGCGATCCGAAGCCCGTCTTTTCATACGACATCACCGATTTCCTTCGCGTCGAATCCGAACACCCCGAAGCCGACATCGAAGGCGCCACGAAGATCGGACGCAGGGTTTATTGGATAACCTCGCATGGCAGGAACAAGGACGGCAAGCCTCGCCCCAACCGCTATCGCTTCTTCGCAACCGATGTCGATGTCAGCGGCGATAACGTTACTATCCGCCCCGTCGGAAAGCCCTGTAATACCCTCCTTCGCACCCTTCTGAGCCTTCGGAGTGTGCGAAACCTCGATTTGCACAAGGCCGCCGGTTTCGGCCTGACAAGCCTGTCAAACAAAGACCTCAAGAAACTTGCTCCCAAGAAAGAAGGGCTCAATATCGAGGCCCTGTCCGCTTCCGCCGACGGAACGATCCTCTACATCGGATTTCGAAATCCGCGACCCGCCGACAAACTCACTCGCCGCCCCATGGCCTTGGTCGTCCCTTTGAACAACGCCGCTGACGTAATTGAGCAGGGCGATGCGCCGGCCTTTGGCCAACCCATACTTTGGGACCTTGGCGGCCTTGGAATCAGGTCGATGGAGTATTCAACCTTCCACAAGGCATATTTTATAGTCGCCGGCAGCTTCGACGGCGCCCCGGAATTCGCGATCTACCGATGGTCGGGCGAGAAAGACAGACAGCCGGAACTCATAAAGTCACTCAGCCAGAGCAGCTTCAGCCCCGAGGCATTGATACCCTTTGACGCCGGCCGGGACCTGATGCTGCTCAGCGACGACGGAACCTTGCCCGTAGTCGTCAGCGGCTCGTCCGAATGTGCCGAAGACGAGATCAATCCCAATGGGACATGCCCGAATAAGTTCCTGCTTGACCCCAACAGAAAGACCTTCCGTGCAATCAGCCTGACCCCATGAGAACCCCTCACTGAACAGTAGGGCGGTTCTGGTGCGCACAGGTGGGAGCGATTCCCAATCTCGGTGCCGGAATACGCCCTTTTAGAACCGAAATTCACAGCAGCACGTTAAGAAAGAATCCCCGCTGTCGAAACTGGGCGAATTCTCCATAAAGTCTTCTCTGTGAAGGCTTTAGAGCCATTGAAGTGACGGTCCTATAACAAAACTTTTAAGAAATACCTAAAAAATTGAGGCGGATAGTTGACTCAGTGGTAAAAAGTGGTAGAATTACCCATTGTAGCTTTACTGAGTGGGGCAGATGCCATGCTGTTACTAACAGGCGAATACCAGCACGTTGTCGATGACAAGGGCAGGGTCCTTGTCTCCAATAAGCTCAGAAGCCAGATTGATTCCGAAGAGCATGGCAGCAACTTCTACCTTGTCCTCGGCGCCAACGGCATATTATGCCTGTATCCTGAGAGGTATTTTGAGCATATTGCCCTGGCGGTGGCTCCCGATGCAGCCGCACCTGATGAGGCGGTGGCTTTTGAACGAATGAGTTTCGCACTCACGAGCAAGGTCGAATTAGACGGCCAGGGAAGACTGCTCCTCAACGACAGGCTCCGAACCAGGGCAGGCCTCAAGGATCAGATTACCCTCATTGGCGTCAGGGACCATATCGAATTGTGGAACAGTGAGAATTGGGAGCAGTATCTTTCAGATCACATGGTCCAGTATCAAAAGCAGATGTCCCAGGCAAGGCAGATTGTCTTACAGAAGCAGAACGACGAACGCTGAGTTTTTTCGAGTGGGAGGCAGAATGATCGAAACTGAATTGGACCATTATAAAGTTGTGACCGCAGGCTTGGCGGGCGACGGGGCTGCTAATGAGCGGACATTTGCCTCGCTGGCAGTTCTCGGAGAACGCCTCAAACGTCTCAAGGAGCTTGACCAGGCCTTTGCCGGCGTCGAGTTTTCACCTGACGTCGGGGAGCTTCGCAAGAAAGACACCGCGGTTGTCGTGGGCTAAAAAGGGCGTTTTTAAGCCGTTGAACCGACATATTTTGCCCGATACGACTAAAGTGGATGGTCCATTAGCAGAGCATATTCCGGTTCTTGCCGGAGTCCTGGCCGAACAGATAAACTTACCGCCGGATGGGGTGATGGTCGATGCGACCATTGGGCATGGAGGTCATAGTTTTCTGTTCGGCGGGATGTTAGGCCCCGAGGGACTGATAATCGGCCTGGATGTCGATGAGAACTCCATCAGAACAGCCCGGTCGAGACTAACCGAACTAAAGTGCAAGGTCGTTCTGGTCAATTCAAATTTCGCACTAATCTCAGAGCAAATCCGCAAGCAGGGCATAGACAAGGTTGATCTTATACTGGCTGATTTAGGTCTATGTTCGGCACAGTTGGCGGATACACAGACGGGACTCAGTTTCCAGGCAAATATGCCTCTGGATATGAGAATTGACAAAAGAATAAAGACTACTGCTGCCGATATAGTTAATGAAACGGACGAAAAGTCTTTGGCCGATCTGATTTACAAATTCGGCCAGGACAGGGCGTCAAGACGGATTGCGCGTTTCATCGTCCGGCACCGCGTTAATGAGCCTATTACCACGACCGGACAACTCGCAGCTATCGTCTGTAAGGCGCTCGCCAGGCCGGGGCAAAAAAGAAAGAGCAGGATTCATCCAGCTACCAGAACGTTCCAGGCACTGAGAATTGCGGTCAACAGTGAGTTGGAAAATCTGGCCCAACTGCTCGTTTCTGCCCCGGAATTGCTGAAAAGGACCGGCTGGATAGCAATAATCAGCTACCACAGCCTTGAAGACCGAATGGTTAAATTGGATTTCAGGAACAAGGCAAAGGATAACATCTATCGGGTAATTACGAAGAAGCCTATTGTGCCCGCAGACGCCGAAATTGCCGAAAATAGGCGGTCAAGAAGCGCAAAGCTCAGGATTGCCCAAAGACAATAATATATTCGTTGGTCATATTTGTAATCGTTAACTGTGGAATCATTTTGAAATGGAGTTGTGTCATGACTTCGGACGCCAAGATTGGATTGTTGTTAGGTTTGGTCTTCATATTCATTATTGCCTTCATCATAAATGGCCTGCCCAAGCTCCACGGCCAGACCGACAGTAATGAATTGACGATGAACATGGTCAGAAATGACCCTCCCGGCGTGGGCTGGGAGCGCAGGGCCGATGAGGTCCTTAATCCGCCCGACGCTGTAACTCAGGGGCTTGCGCAAATACCGAGACCTTCGTTTGACCCGGCTGGGACATTCGCACAGGACACCGGCGATATTAGATACGAAATCCCAATACCCCAATATGACACCATCGTTAAGGATGTGCTTGCCAGGCAGGACTTGCTTGGGCCGGTTAACTCGGCTGGGAACATTGGCATTGTATCGCCGGCTGATATAGTCTCAAAGAGCAATACCGTCTTGAAGACCGGGCCAACAGTATCAATATCTAACTCAGTGCCCAAACCAGTCACGCCGGCATTCGTTAAGCCGGCCTCCACAAAG
Organism: Sedimentisphaerales bacterium; assembly: GCA_016932835.1. Lineage (GTDB taxonomy): Bacteria > Planctomycetota > Phycisphaerae > Sedimentisphaerales > Anaerobacaceae > JAFGCD01. Next base: position 67,165 of record JAFGCD010000017.1, on the reverse strand, counting down.
ACTTATGTTGTGGCCGGAGGCGACAGCCTGGCGTCGATTGCAAAAAAGTTCTATGGTCTTGAACAGGGTAATATAAGAGCGAATGTCGCCGGGATATTTGAAGCCAATCGAAACCTGCTCAAATCACCCGATGAGATAATGGTAGGCCAGAAACTCGTTATCCCTGCATTGCCGAATACGCTTCTGGATAAGCCTGCGACTGGGAGCCTCATGACGCCGGAATTGTTTGAGAAGGTTAAGTCCATCGGGCAGAAGAACATTACCCCGGCCACAACCCTAAAAACCCAGGAGCGGTTGTATCAGGTGAAGGAGGGCGACAGCCTCTGGAGCATCGCCGCCGACCAGTTGGGAAACGGAGTTCGCTATGCGGAAATCAGCAAGCTCAACGCCGATATCCTCTCGAGCGAGGATTCTATCAGCATCGGAATGAAGTTGAAGATCCCGACCAAGTAAGGAATGAACAGCCTGTCCCGCCGCCGCGCCGATTCGTCGCAGATGGCAGCGCCGGTAAGTGACTGCAGAACTATAATGTGATGTCCCGATTTCGCTTTGTCTTTGTCATTTTCTACTGTACGGGCATCTTGATTCTCACCGTTTATCTGCGAAACGCCAACAATCGCATTTTCTACCAGCGATCAACGCAAGCGGTCGAGCAGAGACGACTGAATAAAGACTTGGCCGATAAACAAATCCGCGTGGAATGCCTGATTAACCCGACGGCAGTCTCCGAACGACTCGAAGAAAAAGACGCCGCTCCAGACTGAAACCGATAAACGACCACGACTCGAAAGGGAAACTCAGGAGAATGAGAATCGCCCGAATTACTGCCTGCTTGTTAGTCATTTTAATTATGGCGTTTCTTGCCCTTGCCGGGAGATGCTTTTATCTTCAGTACTGCAAAAACGAGTTCTATATGGACCGCTGTCTCACACAACAGCAGTCAAGGAATCCCCTGACGCCCCGGCGGGGGACCATTCTCGACAATCGAGGCAGGGTCCTCGCGGCAAGCAATGGAATTAACATCATAAAGGCAGAACCGAGAATCATAGAAAATCCCGACATAGTAGCAACAACCCTCGCTCCAATTGTGGAAATGGATCCCCACGAAATCAGAACGCTGATTGTCGAGAGCCGAAACCCCGGATATGCAAAGATCAAGGTCCAGGCCGACGCAAATCAGTGCACTCTGGCGCGGAAGATCAAAGGCATTGGCGTTGAGTCTCAATGGATCAGACACTATCCGCTGGGCAGGCTCACCGCGCATGTCGTCGGCTTCACCAGCCGCGACAATCGCGGACTGGAGGGCCTGGAATTGTACTACGACAATCAGCTTACAGGCTCGGCTGCCCAGAGCATCTTCCTCGCAGATATTGCAAGAAGGCCGATATGCCTTAATCAGGCCCAGGGTGTTCTCTGCGACGGAGCAGGGATCATTCTTACGCTGGACGCCACAATCCAGCAGTTCGTGCGCAGCGCACTCATCGAACAATTCGAGAAATACCAGGCAGCCTCCGCTGTCGCCGTTGTTGCAGAGCCAAAAACAGGAGCTATCCTCGCGATGGTCTCGCTCCCCGATTTTATCCCGCTTGAGGTCGGCACTACCGACCCAAACAATTTCAGAAGCCGCGCGATAACCGACTGGTACGAACCGGGCAGCATCATCAAACCGATAGTAATGGCAATCGCTCTCGACGCCGGTGTTCTGGGCAGAAACGAAAAAATATTTTGTGAAAACGGAAGCTACAGCGGAAAGGGATTCGGCAGAATCGGGGAATACCGCAACGGCTTCGGTTACCTTACGCCGCGCGAGATTCTCATCAAGTCCAGCAATATTGGAATGGCGAAGATTGGCCAGAAACTCGGCAAGAAAAAACTGCACGACGGGCTGAAACGCTTTGGTTTTGGCGCAAAAACCGGAATCGAACTGCCCGGAGAAGTGACCGGTCTGTTGTGGCCCGCCGGCAAGTGGACCGGATACAGCGAGACGCGAGTGCCCTTCGGACAGGAAATATGCGTCACCGCCATGCAGATGGTTCGCGCCTTCTGCATACTCGCTAACGGCGGACGCCTCATTCAGCCTTATCTGGTCAAGGCCATTGTAAATAGCGACGGCACAATTGAAGACCTCAAGCGTCCCCCGCCTGTCGGATACATCGTCAAGCCAGAAATCGCAAGGTGGGTCATCTCTGACGCCATGGCAGCCGTTGTAAACGAGGGAACAGGAAAGAGAGCGAAACTCGACAAGTGGCAGGTCTTCGGAAAAACTGGCACCGCAAATATCGCCAGGGAAGACGGCCCCGGATATTCCCAGGATGATTACATCGCTTCTTTCGTATCGGGTGCGCCGGCCGAGGACCCGCAGATAGTAGTGCTTGTCTCGATTCGAAAGCCAAACAAAAAACTGGGCCTGGGCTACACCGGAGGCGTGGTCGCTTCCCCCGTAGCTGCCGAGATAATCGAAAAGACCCTCACCTATCTCGAAAAACTCAGGCAGCCTGCCTACGCGGCACGATCCGGCAGACGCCGATCATATTGACATTCACAGGACCGACGCCAAATGGCAAGAATTATTTACGGTGTTGCCGGCGAGGGATTCGGCCACAGCAGCAGATCGCACCTGATAGGCGGCAGATTGATCGACGCCGGCCACGATGTAATCTTCGCCGGCTCGCAGAAATCCCTGCTGTACCTGCGACAGTACTTCGGCGATCGGGTGAAGGAAATATTTGGGCTGTCATTCGCCTTCAAGGACGGCCGAATCGATAAATCAGAGACCCTCAAAAAAAACCTGCTCAAACTACCCGATGCGAACAGGCAGAACGACGAACTCTTCAAAAAACACTTCGAACCGTTCGATCCGCAACTGATAATATCCGACTTCGAACCTTTCAGTGCCTGGTGGGCCTGGCGAAACGGCATACCATTCATCAGCATCGACCACGAACACATGCTGACCCTCTGCAAGCTCGAACACAGCGCCAAGGACTGGCTCTCATGGCTGACCTCCAAGGTTGTCACCGAACTCCACTATGTAGGAGCCGTTGCCTACGTCATCATCAACTTCTTCAAAGCGCCCCTGAAGGTTGATTCCGCCGTCCTCGCCCCTCCGGTTGTCCGCCCGATCCTGACGGAATTGCAGCCGACTTGCGGCGAGCACATCTTGCTCTATTCCACTACCGGCCAGGACCGCGAAGGTCTCTGTCGGGTGTTAAGCGGATTCAGCGACCATAAGTTCTTCATCTACGGCTTCGACAAGACCACGCCGACCCCCCTCGACTATAAGAACTGCGTCTTCAAAAAACGTTCCACCGAGGGCTTCCTCAACGATCTCGCCGCCGCCGGAGGAGTCATCGCATCGGCGGGCTTTTCATTGCTGAGCGAATGCCTCTACCTGAAAAAGAAGATGCTCCTCCAGCCCGTCGCGGGACAATACGAGCAGATAATCAACGCTCACTATGTGGAAAAACTCGGTCTCGGTGTTGCTGCGAAGGAATTGGATACTGCGGCGGTAGGGCGGTTCCTCGATGAAATCCAAAAACCAATGCCCGACGACGAAAGAATCCTCTGGCCCGACAACGAGGAATTCTTCAAAATCCTCCAGAGCCGGCTAAATAAACTCCAGCCCGCAGTTGACATATCCCTGTCTTGAGCTTCTCTCCCTCTTGCTCGTTCATTCCGTATCGGCAATGGCTTTGCCCAGGTATCCTGCTTCTATCGAGAATTGGATGATGTCCCGCGCCAGCGGAGCCGCGTCCGATGAACCGTGCTGGCCGCCTTCTACGACTAACGCGATTGCAATTGCGCGTCCTTCGCTGTCTTTGCCAAATCCGCCGAACCATGCGTGATCGGGGCTTTCGGTCGAGCCTGTCTTGCCGTAAACCTTCACGTCCTGCTCGGCGAGCCGCCCCAGCACACCGGCAAACTGCTTATTAGCAGTGCCGCTGGTCTCATTAACGACCGCCCACATCCCGTCATAAACAGTCGCCAGCACCTCCTCAGACAGCATCAGGTCCGTTTCGTTGCAGTCCACTCGTATCCGCCTTGAAGGCCCGTTCGGATCATCGAGGAACAACTGCGGCGATTTGTATTTGCCCCCCCGGGCCAGCGCCGCCATTGCATTGGCCACCTGCAAAGGAGTAACAAGCAGCTTGCCGTGACCTATACCGAACCATCTCCGCTCTTGCTTGGTCAGCAGGGGAACCTGGTCGAAACGAACTATTCGACCCTTCGGCACGCCGCTCGAAATCCTCCCCGAGAGATGTCGAAAGGACCTTTCGAATTCGCTGTCTTCAAGATGCGCCGGCCCCGGCACGATGCTCCTGCCGTACCCGAACTCGAATAGCCACTGCTGCAGAATCGGAGGATCAATGCGGTCCGCAAGCCGGGAAAAGTAGATATTGCAACTGCCCTTGATAGCGTTGCGGGCGTTATTGTTGGGCCATTGGTTATCGTGCCCCATCCAGTGGTATGTGTTATAAATCCAGCAGTTGGGCCAGCCCTCCGGCGCCGCCTTCGCAGGACAACTGATAACCTCATCCGGGCTGATAACGCCGCTCTGCGCCCCGGCCACGAAAATCAGCGGCTTGACAACCGAACCCGGCGGATACCATTTGTTGATCGCCCGGTTAATCAGAGGTTTGTTGATGTCGTCTGTCGATAGTTCCCCGTAGTCGTACCGAACGCGGTTAAGATCGAATGTGGGCAGTGAAGCCATCACCAGAACATCGCCGGATGCAACATCAATCAGAACCGCCGCGACCCCCGGCCCGCAATTAGGGTCGTACTCATAACCGGCCAGGTAATCCTCTATCCGTTTCTGCAGTTCGATATCGATAGTCAGCCGAACATCTCTGCCTAATTGAGTCTCCGTCTCGCTCACGAGCTGTTTGTCGATATCGTATAGCAGCTCGCCGCGCCTGCCTCGAAGAATCGCTTCGCAGACATATTCGACCCCGTCTTCTCTGCCACACAGTTCCCCGCTCAGATAACTGGCGAGTTTGTCGTCCGCAAAGACCTCCAGGTCTTCAGGCCGAGACGCCGGGCCTACCCACCCGATTGTCTGCGCCGCTGCGGAACCGTATGGATAGAACCTGTCTTCTCGCGGAAGAATCTTGATCCCGTCCACATTCATGAACTCAACCTGTGCATTGAAAACCTCGTCGTCGTCCTCGATCTCGACAATCGGTATCGCTTTATTCATCTCGGGCAGGTTGCTGACCCTCGAAGTAAGCACCAGACGCCGGCTCTCGCTCGGCACCTGCTTCTCGAAGTCGTCGATCGCCTCGGACAGCGGTACACTGCTGATCTTGCCGTACCTGCGTATTAACTCCGGATTCGGCTCACCTCGCCGCCATGCAAGAAACGTCCTGAGCTTCCATATTCGCTCGTTTATCTCGCGAATATCACGTTCGATATCCTCTCGCTCGGCGCCGAACAGCGCGAGCTTGTCGATTATCTGCTGCATCGTTGCGAGCTTGGCTTCGAGCTTGCCGCGCGCAGCGACAAGAGCCTTGTTGGCCGCTTCATCGTCGGAATTGCTCGCCGCCCGAAGCAGCGAAGCCTTTCGAACGTTTTCATCCAGAATCGAACATAGCTCGTATTTTATGCAGAGCTGGAATCGCACCACGTCCGTAGCAAGGGCCCTGCCTTTTCTGTCAAGTATCAGCCCGCGGACCGTCTTGAGTTGACGAGATGAATTCCCCTGTTTTCGCAGTCGGGCTATGTCGTCCTGCAGCGACGAGCCGGGAAACAACTGCATCTGCCCCAGGCGGAGGATGCAGATCGCCAGCAGAACTGAACTTGTTATGACAAGAATTCGTACTCGCTTTTCGTACATTTTACCCGGCGCACTGAATTATCGTATAATATCGAGGGTCCTGTTTCGTCAATGTCACTTCGGCTTCGCCTCGCATTGGATTATCGCCGAGCGAAACGATGCATCCTGACACGCATCCACCACGCCGACGGCAGGAACAGAAACGGCCCGACAAGACCCGAATAAATCGCAACGCCCAGCAGCATACCCCAGATGTTCGATACTATTACATGGCCTTTGAGCATCGCCAGAAACTGGGCCAGGACTCCGGCCAGAAGTGCTGTTATGAATATCGTCAAGGCCTGATAAGGCATCTTTCTGACATTGATCACACGGTGAATATAAGCCAGCAGCGTCCCGAAAAGACCGAAGCTGATTGTTTGAGGGCCCATCGGCATAAGGGGCATAGGCGACCCGATCAAATCAGCCGCAAAGCCGATGGCAAAAGACGTTATGATAGCCTCGTTCGGTTCGCAGTAAATGCAGAAGAAAACGAGGAGAATGAGCAGAAGATCCGGGCTTACCTCCAGGTTCGGCAGCACGCTTGCCTGCACTACCGTAACAAAAACAATCAATATCGCAAACCGAAACCAACGCATCGGGCAGCTCCACTTCGTCGTCACCGACTCATATCATTTTTGTCCCTGCGGATTCATCACAACAACCACAACGTCGTTCAACTGCTGGATGTCACAAGCCGGCTCGACGATTATATCCCAGAGAACCGCGCTGTCCATATTCCTGTCACAGCGAAGCACCCGCCCGACGGTAATGGGCGTGTTCAGAACGCCCGCCTTTCGCGCTGCCATAACCGCCGTGCCTGCCTCGATCTTGTTCTTCATCATCGGTATCTTGGCAAGATTGTCGCCTGTGCCCCGCATAAAACGCTTCGTTCCGCCGATATCGACCGCCATATTTGAAGCTGTGCTGGTTATAAGCCTTACCCTCGCCCCGGCTGTCGATACTTCGCTGATTGTGCCGACAATACTGTTCTCGGCAAGGACAAACTGACCTTTCGCCAGCGAGCTGTCGGCCCCTTTGTCGATAAGAATTTCCGAATTCCCCTTGCCAATCGAGACCGGATAAACCAGCGCCTCCACCAGCTTGGTGTTGCCCAGGGCGAAGCTCTCGCGAACCCCCGTCAACTGCTCCACCTTTGCCTGTTCCTGACGCAAACGAGCCTCCATGTTCGCGTAATGGTTGAGAAGTTCACGGTACTTCTTTCGGGAGACTGTCTCCGAATCCCCCCCAATGCCCCGATTCTCCACGGAAAGTGAAATATTCTCCCCGATGCTCAAAGGCCAGCGGAAAACACGAAGAAAAGCGAACTGAAAACTGCTCGTCCATTTCGCAGGGGCAATCAGAAGGATAAGTCCGCCAAGCATCAGCCATGTAAAGAGCATTCGTCTGGAGACTTTGGTTTGCTTTCCTGCCATAATCCAGTACACCGATACGCCGCAGCAGAAGCCCACAAGCCGCAAAGTCACTCATGCGCTTAAGACGTTCGCACTAAAGCTCCTTGCCGGTTATTCCCATCCGTAGCCGTTATGATCCATCGTGTCTTTCCACAACTCCAAATTCTCCAGATAAACGCTCGTCCCTCGCGCCACACAACTCAACGGATCTTCGACCGTATGCACCTTCAAGCCCGTTGCATTGGCAAGAACGGTATCCATGCCCCGAAGCAGCGAGCCGCCCCCGCAGATGTGTATCCCGTTGTCGATCAGGTCCGCGGCCAATTCAGGCTCGGCCTTCTCCAGCGTCGCCGTCACCGCGTCTATGATTGTGGCGATCGGGTCGCGAAGCGACTCGCGAATCTCCTCGCTTGTTATGACGATCTTTCGCGGAAGACCCGAAATCGTGTCCCTGCCCGCGATTTCCATCGTCAGTTCTTCGTCAAGGGGCGACGCCGAACCGATTTGAATCTTGACTTTCTCAGCCCTGGCCTCGCCTATGAGAAGATTGTATGTCTTCTTGAGATGATTGATCACGGCTTCATCCATATCGTCACCCCCGATACGAATCGATTCCGCCGTTGCGATGTCGGCAAGGCTCATGATGGCGACTTCGGTAGTTCCACCGCCTATGTCCACAATCATCGATGCCGTCGGGTCGGTAATAGGCAGCCCCGCCCCGATCCCCGCCGCCATCGGTTCGTCAACAAGGAACACCTTGCGAGCGCCTGCACGTTCGGCGCTGTCGATAACCGCACGACGCTCCACCGCAGTGATGCCGCTTGGAACCGCGATAACCACGCGAGGCCGCAAAAGGCGGCCGCCACGCCCGTGGACCTTCCGAATAAAATAGCTCAGCATCGCCTCGGTTATCTCGAAATCGCTTATCACCCCGTCTTTCAATGGGCGTATCGCGCTGATCGAACCCGGAGTCTTGCCGAGCATCTCCCTGGCCACAAGGCCAACCGCTTCTCCGTTGTTGAGGACAACATTTGTGCCTTTGCGAACGGCCACAACAGATGGCTCATTCAGAACGATACCCTTATCGCGGACACAGACCAGCGTAGTACAAGTGCCCAGGTCGATACCCATATCCATACTAAACCAACCTAACACTGTGTCCAACACCACTTCCGACTCCTTTCGCAATAACTGGCTGTTCTTGTCTGACAAAGAGCGGTATCGTCGCTTTTGAATTATTTAAGGCAGCTTGAAAATCGCACCGTATTGACTGTGGCACATATACAATACGAATCCGGCGACAGCTAATACTGCGCCGGTCGCAACGGCAAGAACAACCGTATAAATGTTATGGGATGCCTTCACTTGTTTGCCCTTAGCCTGTCCATTGGGACTCATATACCAACCTCGCGCAATAAATACAATATAAATCTCGCGGTGCCGCTGAGAAACAGGGCCTAAGCTGCGGCCGCCTTCACGCCCCAAAAACGCCCCTTTAGATTCGATGCCCCGCTGATCGAGCCGTCTTATTTGGCGCCTATATTCGTACTGACGTTATCGCCGCTCTTGGGAGGGCTCTGAACCCGCTCCAGAAAGCCTACCGCTCGCTCGGCGTCAACATCGAGAATCAGAAGTTCGCAGATAAAAGCGTCGCCCCGGGTAACGTAGAATCGCATGTCGTCCTTGACGCCGTCTGCCGCACCAACTGAGATCATCGCCAGAGAATTCTTCAGGTCAACCTGGGTTATAAGCCCCTTGAGTCCGATGTCCCGCGTTTTCGCGACCGTTGCAGATTTGCTCGGCGTAGGAGGCGAGGCCACCTCGACATTGTCATTCACGGTCGGAACCGATGGTGTCGGCTTGGCCATCGTCTTGCCGTACTGACGGACAACCTGAACCAGCTTAGCCTGAAGGTTTTCTTTCTCTTTCTGCAACTGATTGAGCTGCTCCTCCAACTGGGCTATAATCGCCATCTTCTCCAGTATTGCAGCCGTTACTTCTTTGTTCTGGTTTCGCTCCTTCGTCAATTCCGATGCCACCTTGACCAGCTCTGTTTCCTTGTTCTGGAACAAGGTTTGTAGATTGTCGGTTGTTTCCTGCAGACCCTTGCTTAAGCTGTTGGCATTCTCCATCGCATTGATTGCCTGGTTCTTTTCAACTTCCAGAGTCCGCAGATCGTTCTTCAAAGTGATCATCTCGCTTTCGATGACGCCGATTTTCGCCTGAAGCGCGGCCTTTTCCTGCTGTGTAGTCTCTTTCAGTTTGTTGAACTGGTCATTGGCTTGCCTGGCGTCGTTCTGGGCGCTGCGCACTTTTGCCTGCCCGCTGTCGTACAGCTTCTTGTAATTGTCCGCCTGGGCAACGTATGTCGCCACTATGCCGCAAAGGAAGATTGACGATACAGTCAACAGTATGATCAAGACCTTCGTAAGAGTGCTCACAGCATGCTCCTTTCACTTAATTCTTCTCTTTTCCAGTGCACCCACCCCTCTGCAGCAGAATTTTCGACCGCGGCTACCCGCGCTGCGACAACTCTGATGCCACACGAAGCAGCAATAATAGGAGCGAAAACCCCAACTATGCACGTATACACTCTAATTTTAGGCTTTTCAAGGCGACAGGTCAAGCTATTTTAACCCGCCATTCCGCAAAAAAGTCCCAAAATCAGGTTCACGACTGGCCCGAGGAATACTCCTCGGATAACGCGCAGCTCGCATTTCAGCATCTTCAACGTGTCGGATTCGGTATTTTACCCTGTAATACTGCCTTGGCAGCCGCTATCCGAACGGCTTTGGACTCGTTTTCCAGAAGACGAGGAAGGAATGCCGTCAATTCAGGCGTGCCGATCCTGCCTATTGCAAGCGCCGTCAAGACATAAACTCGCTCGCATCCCGCAGCGTCCATCCCTGCGGTAAGCTTCTTGCGGAAAACATCGAGAACTTCCGCCTCGCCGCTCGTATCGTTGAATCGCCCAAGCTGCTCGGCCGCGGCCAGGCGAACCTCGACAACCTTGTCGTCCAGCATCGAAAGAAGGGCATTCTTTGCGTCACGAGTGCCCAAGGCGCCCATACATTTGATGCCCGTGACCCGAACGTCGGCATACACACTCAAAAGCATCGTCCAGAGCTTCGGATAGATACGTTCGTCGCCAACCATGGCTATCGACTCCGCAGCCTGATAGATCACTTTATCCTGTGAATCATGGTCCCGCATCGCCCAATAGAGCAGCTTCAGCGCGTCTTTGTCGTGGCTCTTGCCAAGAAGAAACGCCGCATTAGCGCGAACAGTCTGGTCCGTGCTGGCAATAGCACGACGAAGAACTTCCTGATATTTCTTCGAACCAAGCCTGACCATCGCATAGCAGGCCGCGATCTTGACGTTGGAATCCGGGTCCTTGAACAACTGCCGAACCAGACTAGACCCGAACGAATACTCCAAATCACCGATAGCAAGTGCCGCTGCGAACCGCACAGGAGCAAACTCGTCGCCAAGCAAACGCTGAATCTTAGGAACCAGCTTGACCTGCCCCGTCTCGGCAACTACCTCGATGGCGTTGGCGCGAATCATCGGATTTTCGTCTGTAAGGCCGGACAAGAGAACCCGGTAAGCCTGTGCCGTCAGGTCGTTTGAAACATCGGCCTCTGGAGGCAACTCCTCTGCCTGGGGGGCTGTCATGGGCTGCTGTGGAACCTCGCAGCCGACGAAAAATACCGAAAAAAGGGCGACCAGCAGAAGCCGGCATGCATATCTGGCCTGTGCGTGTCTATGTGCCTTAAACCCTGTGAACTCGTCTTTCATTTGACCTCCCTGAAAAACCGGTCCCAAATAGCCTCGTCCCCGGCAATCGTGCCAGAATCGATGCTATCACGAATAGAAATACGCAAATTTTACAGCAGGAATCAAGCCATTGCCCATATTTGCTGAAAAAAGTTATCCTTTTATCTATCGGCATTTTGTCCGCAAACCATCCAGCCATACCCGTTCTCGACATCGCTTTGGACGGAAGAGTTCCGGCGATATGGTTGTTGCCAATGCGCCCAGCGCTGTCTATCAGGCAGCTTATACCGGTATTGACGCTGCGGACGATACCAAGACGGTTCTCAACCGCCCGGAAAACACAAATAGCTGCGTGCTGAGGCAGTTCGGTACTCGGATGGACCTGCCGGGAATTCTCGTCGAATCGTACGAACCAGCCGTCGTTGCTTATATTAACAAGCCAGTCAACCTGCTTGTTGCCCTGTTTATCGATTGCAAAATTCCGCGAGATGTAGGGTACTACGTCTTCGTAGCAGATTATTACCGCAAATCTGTACGGCTGGCCCTGCTTGCCAGCCATCTCGAAGACTGTGTACTTGCTCCCGTAATCCAGCGAATAGTCGCCGTCATAAGGCGTAAATTTCATCAGGATATTGTATAGCCAGGGCAGGCTTTTGCGAAAAGGCAGCACCTCGCCAAACGGGACCAGGTGGATCTTATCGTAGTGTTGCGGGTACTTCTTGCCGTCCGGCTGATACAAAAAGGCAGAATTGTACTCCTCGACTAAATCTGTGCCAGCCTCATTTGCTACGCCTCCATACGCGCCGACAAGCACAAAAGCACCCTCCCTGGAATGCTCGGAAAGGGCCTTATCGAGCACTTTCCAGGGATGCGAAGGCTCGAGAATACCGAGAACTTCCTCATTCAGAGTCGCCTGAACCATCGTCTCCGGCCAGACGATGAACTCGGCGCCGGCCTTCGAAGCGACCTTGCTATGGACCATCAGGTCATCGAATATCTTCCTGCTCGTTTCCTGCTTGAACTCTCTCTTGACCGACTGCGGTACGTTCGACTGCAATGAGGCGACGACAGGCCCCGGACTGACCGAATCTTCCGTCTGCGCAATCCGCCACCGCCCGTAAAAAACCGCCCCTGCCACCACACCGCCCACGATGATACCCTTGCCCAACTGCCGAATACGAACAGAATTCCTGCTCAGGGCACCCGTTGTGCGAGCCAGCCCGGATTGTCGGCCCAGTATCAGCTCCGCAATCAGCCCGTTTACCATGCCGACAAGGAACGAGACCCCGCCGGCCCCGAATATGTCCGCTATCTGAATAATCGTGATATTCCGGTACTGGCTGTGACCCAGAAGACGCCATAGAAAGCCCCCAAGGAAAAGTCCCTGCATTTGCTCGATACCGACAATAAACACCGGCAACGCCAGAAACAGCGGAATCCCTTTTCCCCTGCACCACCGAATCCCCAACGCCAGTACCGGCCAGAGCAGCGCCGTATAAAGGCAGAAAACGACCCAGCCGATGACGGTCACGGGAACCATCCAGTAAAGATTGCCCATCCAGTAAAGCACTGAAACCAGGTACGCCGCAAGCGCTCGCGGCCCGGCTTTGCCCCGAGGCGAGCACGCCAAAGCAAATGGAACATACGCCGCCCACGCTAAGAACCCCCAATTAAAGGGCGGCTGAATAACCGTCAAAAACACCGCGCTGACCGCAAAAAGCGGACTGACAGGCAAAGCTTTGCGCACCGCCTGACCGGGCAGGCGTAAGGCCGACTTGAGCCGACCCCTTCGCAACAGACCACTGCGATTTCCAATGCGATGTCTCAATCCGTCAATACCCCCAAAGCAGATATTACCTCATCTGCACTGTAATGCTTATCGCTATTCATTCGCACCGCAAGCTGCCCCGCAAATATCTCCGTCAAATCCTTGCTCTTCGCGATTTCCGAAAGCGGCATCCCCATGTCAGACAAAAGACGCTTCAACTCGCTGATCTCAGCAGGACTGAGAAACATTGTCTGCGCCGCTTGGCGGGATTTCTTCCTGAGAGTTTCAAGACGCTTGTACGTCTTATCGACGTATTCTTGTGATATCTCGACCCCCGCATAATTCCTGCCTAATCGCAGGGCCGCCGCCGCCGTCGTTCCCGACCCGCTGAAAGGGTCGAGTACGCAGTCACCGGCATTCGAGCTGACCGCGATGATTCGGCCCAGCAGACTTTCCGGCATCTGACACGGGTGCCAGCCTTGCCGTTCTTTGAACGTCCCGCACACACGCGAGAACTCGCCCCAGACATCGTCCGGCATCTTACCCCTCGGATTGGCTCGCCTGTCGTTATAGGTCAACTGCCGATCGGACGGAACCCGAACCGCATGGTCGTTGAAGGTGAAATTGTCTTCGTCCTTGACGAAGTAAAAAATGTGCGTATGGGCTCTGGCGAATTTGGTCTTGGTCTGCTGGCCGAAAGTGTAATGCCAGATTATCCAGTTGCGCATGAAAAGCCCAAGTTCATCGGCTATGATCTTCAGGTTCGCCGCGTAGTCGTCGCCTATAGCGATGTAGAAAGAGCCGTGCGGCTTCAGAACAGCCTTACAAACGCTCATCCATGCCTTCGTCCAGGCGATGTAGTTCTTCTTCTTGACCTTGTCGTAGTACTTATCGTACTTGTACCCGATATTGAATGGCGGATCAGCGAAGATCAAATCGGCGAAAGGCTTGCGAACTTTCCCCAGAACCTCGATGCAGTCACCGCATACTATCTTATTGCGAAATCTGGACATACGGACATTCTATAAACCGTCTCCGGTTTCGCAAGAGCTAATTCGATGCTCGCATGAAGATTGAAGTGATTGAAGTGCTGCCGGACTCTTACTCGCCCTGAGCCTCGATTACCATTTGTTCCTTGAAGACCTTGCCCGTCAGGTAATCCGTGAAGGCTACCTTGACCGTAAGCGGTTCGGATACGTCCTTCACTCGCTCGCCGACATCGAAGGTCAGCCGGTAATTCGTCCCCATAATCGCCGAGAACCAGAGCTTCCGCAATTCCTCCGGCGTTACCTGCCAGTCCCCTAGCTTCGCCTCGCCGTCGGCGTTGTCAAGGTCCCAGAGCTCCACGTCAACCGCCCCGGCCGCCTTCACAAGGTCGCCGTCCTGGTCGAGCGGCTGAAGATAGACGATCAGCTTCTCTTTCTTGCCGTCCTTATCCTTGTCGTAAAGATTGGTCAGACTCGTGATAGTGACCTGCTCGATGCGGTACAGACTTTCGCCTTTGACATCTCCCGGCAGGGCGGCCAGTACCTTCATCCGCTTTTCGAGTTCCGCATTCTCCGCCTCGGTTTGCTCCAGTTGCTTTTCGAGTTCGGCTTTCTCGTCTGTAAGAGCCTGTACCTCATCCTGAAACCCAACGCATTTATCCGACCCTCCGCAGCCTGCAAGCAATGCAGGCATAGAAAAAAGCGACAATGTCCACAGCACGACCCAGCGAGTAGTTCTTTGCGATTTCACTTTAAGACCCCTCTTTCTTGTTGCTTCCATGCCGGGGCGGCTCTTGGAACTTCCTCGGCTATTGTTCCTGCTCTTGCTTCTCTGAGTTGACAATCTCAGGCGCCTTCTGTAATATCCTGTCGGCCAGGCCGTATTCGATAGCCTCTTCGGCGTCGAGCCAAAGATTACGGTCGCAATCCGATTCCACCTTCTCCGCCGTCTGCCCCGTATGGCTGGCAAGAATATTATACAGCCGGGCGCGCAGCCGCAGTATCTCCTGAGCCTCGATATCGAGGTCTGTCGCAGGCCCGATCAATTCGCCCGAAATCAAAGGCTGGTGAAGAAGAACCCTGTTATTGGCCAGAAGAAAACGCTTACCCGCCTTGCCGCCGGCCATAAGAACCGCGCCCATGCTCGCCGCCTGTCCAACGCAGTACGTCGCAACATCGCAACGCAAAAACTGCATCGTATCGTAAATCGCAAGACCGGCCGTGATAGAACCGCCCGGAGAATTGATATAGAAATGAATATCGCTCTTGCTGTCCTCGTTGCTGAGGAAAAGCATCTGGGCGATGATCAGATTCGCCGTCGTATCGTCAACCGCACCGCCCAGAAAAACGATCCTGTCTTTAAGCAGTCTTGAATATATGTCGTAAGCGCGCTCCGTTCGCCCGCTCTTCTCTATCACTATCGGTACTAAATGCTGATTGAGGCTCATATTCAGTTTTCCCTATTGCCGTCGAGGACGTCTCGTTTTGCTGCTTATTCCTTACTTGTCCTTGGATGTCTCTTTGTCTTTTTTCTCTTCTTCGTGAAGCACTTCGTCGATAAGGCCGTATTCTTTGGCTTCGTCGGCGGTCATGTATCTGTCGCGTTCGGTCTCGGCCTGAATCTTCTCCACAGACTGGCCCGTATGCTTAGACAGGATCTCATTAATCATCGTCTTGGCCTTGAGGATTTCCTCGGCTTGTATCTTGATGTCCGCCGCCTGTCCGCTTACTCCCCCCCAGGGCTGATGAAGCATCACCTTCGCATGTGGAAGCGCGAAACGCTTGCCCTTTGTCCCCGCAGCAAGTATCACCGCGCCGCCCGACTGGGCGCGACCGATGCAATACGTCGAAACAGGCGAGCCGAGAAAACATATAGTATCGTAAATCGCCATCGTATCGTCAACGCTTCCCCCCGGGCTGTTGATATAAAGGCTGATCTCGCTCTTCCGCTTCAGATTATCTAAGTAGAGCATCTTCATTATGACTTCCGCCGCCCGCGCATAAGATATTTCCCCGATAAGGAAAACGATACGATTGTCAAGCAGCATATCGTCAAGGCTCATCTGGCGGTAACGCTGGTAAGCCCCGCCTGCGCTGGTGCCGTACTGATTGCAGGGCTGAATATCCTCTGTCCCGGTTCGATAATCTGAAGAAATCAGCCGCTGCGGCCCGAGGATCTTTCTGACAGGATGTTCGATAGACATTAACTTACTTCCTTTTACCTAACCCGTATTGCCAAACCGATACTTCTATGCCGGCCCCACATTCCGTGAGACACGCCTTTTTTATCGGGTATTTTCACTCTTCGGTTTTCTTTTTGGCCGTGCTTTTCCGTTTTTTCGCCGGTTTTTTCTCTGCCGAATCGCTTTTCTTAGCTGTTTTCTTCGCAGTCTTCTTCGCCTTCTTGGCTTTGCTCTTCTCGGCCTTCTTCTCCGGCTCGACTTCCGTTATCTTCGCCGATTCCAGCATCTTAGCGATGCACTTGTTCTGACGCACCTCCAGCCCGAACTGCCCAAGAGAGCCGTTCCGAGCCATTTCCTCACGCATCTTTTCAGGCCGCTGTCCCTGGCTAAGCGCCAACTGAGCGATTCGCCCGTTGATTTCTTCCTCGCTGACCTCGATATCGAGCTTATCGGCGACCTTATCCATTATGAAAAACGTCTTGAGTTGTTCTTTGGCCTGCTCTTCGCTGCCCGCCCGCAACTGCTCCATTTGTTCTTCAAGTTGCTCACGCGTAAGCCCTCGCGAGAGAAGGTTGATGTATTGTCTCTGAAGCAGCGAGCCGGCCTGCTCGGCAACGACATCCAGCGGCAAATCGAACTCGGTATTCTCGACCAGATACTTGTGAATCTGTTCGGTCATCTCAGTGCGGGATTGTTGTTCCAGCCGGCTTTGCAGCCCGTCCTCGGTCCGCTCTCGAAGCTCCTCCTCGTTCTCAACCCCGGCCCTCTCGAAGAACGCAGCATCCAGTTCCGCCGGCTTGAGCCACTTGATATCCTTTATCTCGATACTGATATCGACCTTCTTGCCGCGATACTCCTCTTTGACATACGTCTTGGGAACTTCGACGCTCGTTTCCTTCTTGTCACCGGCCTTGGCGCCCGCCAGAAGCTTATCCAGCTTCTCGACCGGAATAGCCCCGACAAAACCGTTAGCCCTGACGAATATCTGTGTCTCGCCGAGCTTGTCTTCTTCCTCGGCGTCCTCGGCCTTGATAGATACCTCCGCGATAACCTGGTCGCCCGACTCGACGCCGCCCTTATCACGAGGCGTCCACATCCCCGCCAGTCTCCGCATCTGTTCGATCTCTCTGTCGATTTGAGCCTCGGCGACTTCCAGTTTCGTCCTCGTGACAGGGATGCCCTCCAGCACAGGCAGCTCGAATTCCGGACGAACCTCGACCTCGAAATCGAATTTCATCGGCCCTTCGCCCGGAATCTCGATCTCTTCGTGCTTAATGTCCGGATCGCCTATGATCTGCAGATCCTTCGTCGCCGCCTCGCTCGCCTCGGCCAGCAGCTTGAGCTTGATTTGCTCCGAAGTCTCTTTCCCGAAACGTTTCTCCAAAAGACGCCGAGGCGCACGCCCCTTGCGAAAGCCGGGAAGAATCGCCTCTCTGCCGAGCTCTTTGTACTGCTCGTCCGTAGCCTGCCTGATGGTCTCTTCCGGTATCTCTATGGAAACCCGCTTCTTGCAAGGGCCGGCGTCCTCGATTGTCACAGTATTTTTGGACGTGGAGGATTCCTGCTCTTCTGCCGCCGTTTCGGTTCCAGCCTCGTTGACCTTCGTGTCTTCTTCACCCATCTTGTGGTGCTCCAAAAAATGGTTCTCTTTGCAATGCTTTCTTACAGCAAACAAAAAAGGCGTCAGGGAACCATAAATCCCTTAGCCTGAGTTTTCGTAAGTGTCGGCCTACTGAGATAAGCCTCGAACATATCGGAAACCAACGCCAAACTAAGCCTAGCCGGTACCTTACCGATACTATATGGGTTCGCAGGGCAAACTCGCCCACTGCTGCCCATCCATGGGAAAAAGTCCTGAAAGCGGGCGATGAGATTTGAACTCACGACATTCACGTTGGCAACGTGACGCTCTACCGCTGAGCTACGCCCGCAGTTACAACATTTCGTAGTATATACATTCACTTTCGGCTTGCAAGCGGTTTTTTCCCAAAATTTCAGTCGCCGCCGGGACAAAACAACCCTCGAACACCTAAAAACAGCCCTTAATCAGGACCGATTCGAAAGCCCTCAGGGCGAGCCAAAACCGAAAAGCTTCACCACCGAGACCGTATCGAATGCTGTTTCCCCGTCGGCCTTTACCCACAGGCCCACCTGGCCGCCTTCGCTGAACGTCGAATCTTCCACTTCGATCAGCTCACTGCCGTCCAGCGAAGCGACGATCCTCGTATCCCTGTGCGTAATGCTGATTTCATGCCACCCCGACCGGTCCGTCTTGACATCCGCAGAGCCCAACTGCTGCCGCTTGCCTTCCTTGACGAAATAGACCCGAAAATTGTCTTCCAGCGGATTCCAGCGGGCTATATAGTAATTCTCGCTGTCCTTCGCTCGCCAGATGGGCCCTCCACCCTGGTCTTCTTTCCCGGCGACAGCCTTGACCATAACCCGGATTTCGAGGTCTTTATACTTCGTGCCCTCAGCCGTTAGAAGGTTGTAAGTATGCCCCGAATTTTCGTTAGCCGTAATCGCAACTACCTTGCCCCCGCTCGGCGCCGTCCGATCGGAAACCACCTGCCACCTCGCCTTCTTGCCCCGCCCGGAAGTCTCGCTTACTACCCAGCCCTTCGGCACAGCCCCCCCCTTGTCCTTATCGAAACACCACATCTCGTAACGCCCCGGATTTAATTGATTGCCCTGCGACTTGCAGGAACCGACGAATACTGAAACAAAAAGGCCAACCACTGTAAAAACAACGATTTTTGCGAGAACTCTGGCATGCATCTTAAAATCTCCACTAAATTCGTTTGTCCCGACGATTCCACAGACGGCGAATGTCCGGCCGACTGATAATAATAACTTCGTTCTGAATCTTCACGCATTTTTTGCCGCGCGTATGTTATAATGATGCGATAACAGTCGAGCGGTGCCGTGCCGGATAACACAGAAAGGGGGTCGATACGATGTACGCAAAACATCGAAAAAAGCCCGGAAAAAAATCCTCTTTGCTCGTATGCCTCGCCTCATTCGCAGTGCTGATTGCAGTTGTCGCAGCCCTTGTCGGCTGTCAGGACTCCGGCGGCGCCGCTGCCGCTTCCGCCTCCGACAAATCATCCGACAGCCGCTCCGGGCAGGACGGTCGGACCCCTGAAGAACCAAACGATCCCGGGCCCCTTCGCCCGGATCATAAGCATCCGGCCTTCGAAGAACGCATCGGAGAGAGACAAAAAATGGTCGCCGCCCAGATTCAGGCTCGTCGCGTAAAAGACCCGAACGTCCTCAAAGCAATGCGGATCGTCCCGCGACACGCCCTTATTCCGAAAAGCCAACAATCCTATGCCTACACAGACCAGCCCCGTCCCATCGGCCAAGGCCAGACCATAAGCCAGCCATATATCGTCGCCTTCATGACAGAGGCCCTCGCCCTCGACCCGAATGACACCGTACTCGAGATAGGAACCGGCTCAGGCTACCAGGCCGCAGTCTGCGCAGAAATTGCACGCGAGGTTTATACCATAGAGATAGTACCCGAACTGGCAGAATCAGCCGCCAAACAGCTAAAAAAGCTCGGTTACAGAAACGTGTTCGTCAAAGCGGGCGACGGTTATTTCGGATGGCCTGAAAAGGCCCCGTTCGACGCAGTAATTGGAACCGCCGCCGCAGGCCGAGTCCCCGCGCCCTTGCTCGACCAGCTAAAGCCCGGAGGAAAAATGATACTGCCCCTCACCGGAAAACTTGGATATGAGTACCTCGAACTCCTCACAAAGGACAAGACCGGAACCATTACAAGAAAGAAAGTAATGCCCGTCCGCTTTGTTCCCATGACAGGCCGAGTCCGCGAACCTGAGAAAAAAGACCCCAGGTAAACTAACAGCCTCTGACAATAGATCAATACCTGCTCAAATGCAAAAACAGGCTGCAACAGCCTCTGGCTCAGCCGCGCAAGAAAAAGGCCCGAATGGGCCGTAATACAAAAAGAGTGGGCTGGAGTGCGGAGGAGAGGGGTGCCGAGAACACCCCCAGCCCACAGTTCTCGGCAATATTGACTACCTCTACTACGGCTGTTCAAAACAGACAGTTCACCATTATAGCAAAATACTCGAAAATCGAGCGGTTTACCCGTGCAACGCACAGAAAACCCCCGGTTTAGACCAAAAAAAAGCTATTTTGAGATTTCTGCAATAATTCTCGGATCAGCCTCGTCTAAACAAGTAGCCAAAAAGCCGGAATCGGCGATAGATGAGACGATAGTTAATATCGCCGGATTGTTATTGTCTTGCAAGGGTGTATTGGAGTCCGCCCCTTAACAGGGATGGAGGCTGGAAAAGGATATTCTTATGATAGAACTGACCAACGGCGTAACCAAGGAAACGGGTGAGGTCGTCAGTTATGCCCGAAATTCACTGCCCGGATTTCAGTATCAGAATGGCTTTTTGTTCTCGGCTACTGATTTGGGCAACAACGGCGTCAAAATCGAGTTCTCCCACGAAAACGACGTTGCCGCCGCAATAATATTACCACCGGATGCAGTCGCGCAGTGCGGAAGGTGGTTGCTCAAAACCCTCGGACAAGACAGGCATGGCCTGCCGAACGACCTGTCCGACATCCTGCAGAGGCTCAGCAGCCACAAGGGCATAGACAGATCCCTCGAACGCGGCGACAAGACCAGGATTAAGGAGGCCCTCAAGGTCCTCAAAAGCTGAGAAAGCACTCTCGCATAGAGTTGCAGGGCGAACCTTAACTCGAAGCCTCCCCAGAAAAAAGCAAAAGGATCTCTCAACTAACGAATAGGCTCGTTGCCGGCGGTCTTTTGCTTTGATTACGGAATGTGATGCGTCCTTAAGTGCGTTTTCTCACCAGCCCCAGCCCTCCTAAGCTCAGAAGCAGCAGTGTAGCCGGTTCCGGAACTGTCTCCACGTGAACCGTTGTGCTGTCCAGTTCTGCCCCGTTGCCCATCAGGACAACCTCGAAATCCATCGAACATACCGTCTCCGGAGCGGTAACGTCGAACTCGAAACTGCCGCATACCGGACTGTCGTCCGGAGTCCATGAGCCCGTGATCGTCTGATTCATCGGGCCGACGATGAAGTAGCTGTCGCTCTGAAGTGCCAGCGTGATATTGCTGAGAACCTCAACGCCCGCGGTCACCGCATCGACAATGGTCGCCTGAATCTCGGAACTGGCCGAGCTGACGTTGTTGAAAAGTTGCCCGCCCGTGTTCTCTGTCAGGTAACTCGCCTGGTTTGCGCCACCGTGATCAAGGTCGATTCCATCCCCGGCGCCCTTGGTGTTCAGGCCGAATGTCAGAATCCCCTGGCTGTTCAGCGCCGCCAGGGCATTGCTCAGCGAAGGGTAGTAATCGTCCGGTCCGTCGCCGCCGCCGCCGTAATAATGCCCCTCGGCGTCCCCGGCCCAGATCAGAATCTTCTGAGCGTCCGCACGACCGTTCAAGCCTATGGGACCCGACGGATTCAGCCAGTTGTTCGCCAGGCTCACCATCGCCTTTAACTGCTCCTCCGGTGTATCATAACCGCCCATGGCGTACATCCCGTTGATGGCCGATTGAGCCGCCCCCGTATTGCTCGTGAAAGGTTGCCGGACGTTCACGCCATAGCTTGAGTAGTAACCGCCGTCGAGATAGTCCTTGTAATCCGCCACACCGTACTCGATATCCAGCCCGGGAAGCTCCGTATCGATGCTCGTTATAATGCCGCCGAAGGCCAGCTTGATGCCGTCAATATAACCGCCCATACTCGCAGTGGTGTCTGTCAGGAAGAGCACATCGGCCTTGCCGAGACCGCTGCTGATATCAACGCAGTAGTCGAGAGTATAAGTCCGTGTCTCGCCGAAATCGTGAACTTCAGCAATACTGGTGGGAGTTAACGTCCCTGTGATAGCCCCCAAGGCCCCGCTGCTTAGAAGCAGCCCCGCTGTCAAACAAAACGCCGCATACTTTTTCATCCTTGTGTTCCTCCATAAACACCAATCGTTCCTTCATCGTCCGTCGCCGGCTATCCCGATGATCATCACGCACCGGCCCAGCTGCGGATTCAGGTAATTTGGCGAGAATACCGAGAAATGCTTATAAGCACTTTTTCTCACCACACCTCTTCAACCATAACGCAACACTACCAGCGGCAAACCCCGCTGTCAAGAAAAAAGTCCTATAATATGCGATTTGCAGAAAAAGCCTTTCTTGTTTCAAGAAGCCGCTTTTTGCCGCCAGAATCCCGATTGGAGCGGGGCCTGAGGCAGGTTAGTCATCAGGGATTTCGTAGAGAATCATACCCTCGCCTCGTGCCCCTATCGGAAGCGCAAGTTGCCAGTCTTCCGGTGTCAGCACGTCCCCGACCCCGAATTCCCTCCCGATTTCTCGCCATTGCTCCGAGGACCTTTCCTGCCATATTCTTCGGTATAACTCGGCAGGTATCTCCTTGTGTCTATACTGCTGGGCAGGGGGCTCCAGCAGGTCAACGCCATAAATTTTCTTCAGTACTTCGCTCAGCGCCGAGCCGCCGCCCGGTGCGTATATAATCGTATTCGGAGAAGACATGTCAACCAGAACGCTGCGTCGAGTCTTGAGTGAAATCTGAGCGCCGTAGTGAGTGGTGAGCAGCAGTCCTTGCCCCCTGGCCGCCGCTGAATAAAACTCGTTGTTAGTATGGTCTTTCATGTCGCCCTTCGAACGCAGATAACGCTGGAAAAACTCCTTCTGGGGGATATTGACAACTAAAAATGCCGCAACGACCAGGGAAATCATCAGTTCATAACTTATATTGTGGTCCGCAGTATTGAGCATGATAGCTTTGGTGCTCGGATACCTCCTCCGCACCACCATATAGCCCAGCCACCAGACGATAAGGCTCAGAACAGCAAGCAGAACTTCACAGTGTCGGGAGAAGAAAGACGCCATCAGAAGAACGAACAGACTGTTGTAGTTGCATACGTAGGGCTTATGCGCTTTGAACGTAAGTACGCCTATTACGCAAGCCGCTATAGTCATATTATTGATATTGAGATACCTGCCGGGCATGAGCATCAGAAGCGAAAGCGGGATGCGGTCGGGTGGAAATTGGGTCAAAAAACCCAAAAGCAGCGCGCCAATACCGCAGACCATAACAACCGTAAACATGAAGCACACCGGCCTGTCCTTCGCCAGCAGGCTTCGCGATAAGTAGCTGACGATAACGCTGTAGATACAGAAGACAACCCCCCAGCGTTCGTAGCCGGGATCACCCGGCGGATAGCCCCAGTAGAGCTTCTGGTGGTGTGAGCTCCAGTGGTTGATATAAGCGTCGAAGTAAATCCTCCCTGTGCCTGAACCGGAATTTGAAATGCTCTCGATTAAATGAAATTGATATCCGAAGCTGCCGACGCTGACCAGTACGCCCGCGATCAGCCAGCCGTAGTGACGCTTGATTATCCCAGCGGCCCAGTCCCGCTCCAAAAACGCCGAGACCAGAACGATTATGACAAGCCACGTCCCCAGCGACGGATGTACGCATGGCGCCGCGCCAAGCAGAAAAAAACCCGAACGATAAGCCTTCGCGCCGAGCAGGGCGATAACGAGGACAACGAAAGAAAGTCCTGCAATCCCGTAAGTCTGAGGTTCGCCCAGAAGCCATATCGGATATATCGCACCGTCCCCGATGTAGTTGGCGAAGTATATCAGAATCACGCTCAGAAGGGCGATTGTGCGGTTTCTATTGATTGCGAAGACAAGAGTCGCAAGCCCCTGGAAAGACAGCATCCCGAGTAACCCCGAAACCAGAATCGAAAGAGTCCGTTCCGACAAGCCCATATACAGCAAAACCGCGCTAATCTGGTTAAGAATAGTCATAACCTTGATGTGGTAGATGTAGAACGGATTGCCGGGCGGATACTTCACTATCCCCGCCAGAACCTGCCCGCTCTCGACCGTCACCTGCCATGTCGCGCTGCAAAGCCCGAGACAAAACCCCAAAAAGCCGCTGACTAAAAGTACGGTTGCAAGGGGATGTGTTTGTGCAAGCTTACGAATTCTGCTCGTCATCGGTTGTGTCTTCATCGAATCCTGCGGTGCTTTCAACAATATAAGGAGGCCTGTTCTTCATCTCGCGATGAATCTTGCCGACGTACAGCCCCAAAATCCCGATTGTAAAAAGAATCGTGCCCCCGAGGAACAACTGCGTAACCATCATTGCAGGCCAGCCGGGCCTGTGCATATTGAAGAATACTCGTGAAATGACAATGTACACAAGATAAATAAATGCGCCTGTAGATACCAGAAAACCCAGAAACAGCGAAAAATACAAGGGCAGTTCGGAAAAAGAAATCAGGCCCCGAATAAACTCCTTTACAGGATTAAGGCTCCTCAGAAGCGAAAAATGCGTCTTCCCCGCAAAGCGAACGTCACGCTCATAAGGAACGGAATCCTGCTTGAATCCGACCCATCGCACAAGGCCGCGCATGAAGGGATCGTATTCGTTGAGCCGCAGAACCTCGTCAACCGCTCGACGGCTCAGAAGCTTGAAATCACCCGTATTTTCCGGAATATCGATATCCGCAACAAAGTTTATTATGCGGTAGGCTTGCCTGGTCAGCCACATCTTGATTGTGCTTTCCCCTTTTCGCAATGTGCGGCGAGTATGCACTACTTCAGCCCCCTCGGCCAGCTTGGCGAGCAGCTTCACTATCACTTCCGGCGGGTCCTGCAAATCGCTGTCCATATAAACGACGGCATCGCCTCGTGAATACCGCAATCCCGCCATAACGCACGGGCTTGGCCCGAACCGCCTCGACATATTGATAATCTTGATTCGTCGGTCCGCTTGATTAAGACTCAGAAGTTTCTCCAGAGAGCCGTCCGTCGAGGCATCGTTAACGAATATCAATTCATATTCCAACTCCAGCGGGTCGAGCGCCCGATGCATCCGCTTGATGAGTTCGTCGAGGACTTCTTCTTCATTCCGAAAAGATAAGACTACAGACAAAAGCACGAATCTTCCTTTCATATTCGGTTTTACGCTTTGAAGCCATCCCGATCGGTTTGGGGACATCGATTAAAATAGACTGTCTTCTTCATCTGCTCGTTATTCTGCGGCTTTTCTTATGTATAGGCCGTCGAATTCTGTCTTCCTGTAGAGTCCGTCCAATCCGCACTTGCTGATATCCAGTTCATAATCTGAAATGAACTTGGGCTTCCTGGATCGGACAAGTTCGCAAGTATCATAATCGCCGTACTTGTTATCTGTGATCTTGTTGTATGTATTAAGGCAGCCGGCCTCATCGAAAGCATACCAGAAATAGTGCAGGTCGGGCCTGTAAAGGTTGAATAAGTTATACCCGTCGTAAACACACTCGCGAGCCTCCGTGTTCGCCAGAACATACTCAGCCTTCTCCAGAAGGTTGTCTTCCCTGCGGATATTCGCCTTGCCGGCCACATATCTTACGGGTATGAAAAGAATCAAGCCAATAAGTGCGATTCGCGCAGTCGGGCCAAGCTTGAGATTGTCGAAGCCAAGCTTTAGAAAACACCCCACGACGATACTTAAAACCGCAACCAGCGGCATAAAGTAGTGACGCCAGGGCGGCGCGAACTTCAGCAGTCCCGCAAAAAGCACGACCGAGATAAACGCGACCGTCTTCAGCCCTGCACAGGTCTTCCTGTCCGCAAAAATCAACACTACCCCAAGAACGGAAAGCCCCCAGAACACGCGGTACTGCTTGCTGAAATCGATCTTCGCCAAAAATAACGAACTGTAAAGATCGCTCCGCAAAGCGTTCAGCCGCCAGTTCGTCAGTATATAGTCACTAAAGCAGCCGGATGCCGTCAGGCATAAAAAAAAGGCCGACTGCACCAGTATGAAAGACGAACAGAAATACAGCAAGTCCCTTATCGAAAGCCTCCGCCTGATTAGCCGGTATGCGAATATCGCCCCGTAAGCAAAAAGAAAAAGAACCACCTTTTGCAGGAACAGGAACGAAATCGAGGCAAACAGGCCGCAAAGCATCATGGACTTTGCTTCGCCTGTCTGAATGTGCCTTACCAGGAAGTGGACCGATATCAAGGCGAACAGAAGCATTGGAACGTCGGGCCTGATCTCCACCGTCGAATCCACGAAAATAGCCATCGACAGCAGCATCGCGACCGAAATAAGGCCCGCCTCTCTCGACCCCGTCAGCAACTTGGATATCCGATATATCGTATATGCTATACCCATAGAAACGGCGAATATCGCAATGCGATAGACTATGACCGTCTCGGTCGTCTCCCCGAAAACCCACAGAAAAGGAACCATCGAATACCACAACAGCGGATTGTGGTGCTGGAAAAAATCGCGGTACGGTATATGGCCGTGGGCTGCATACCACGTCGTGTGAATATGCTCGAACTCGTCCACCCAGAAAGGCCCGTTGACTGATTTCAACAGCACCAGCACCGCCAGAAACGCGACTGCAGCGAGCAAGCCGTAAAGATACTTCTTGTCTAAAGGCCTCATCTCTCTGCGCCGACTCCTTCCACAACGTCGCCGTTGTGCGAATGGTCCCCTCTCTTTCCTTGCTTTGCTGCTGCCAGGGTCCTGATACGTTGCCCACCCTCCGCGGAGCTTCCGTTTATCCGCCTCACCCCCTGTCTGTGAAGTTGTAGGTAGTCTTCGCGTTCGCACTTGTAAAATATGATTTGGCTGCCGCCCGATTCGAACCGGAACGGCACATGGATATTTCGGGGCAGTGCTCCCCTGACCTTCTCACGCAAGCAAGGCGGCACAACCAGCAGCAGGAATCCGCCTCCCGCATCACCCATATATCTTCCGCCAATCGCCCCCGCTCTGCGAGCGCGCCTGTAAACTTTCTCGATCTTGTCGCTCCATAAGCCGGGCGTCAGGCGTTTCTCGATTTGTTGCGCTTCATGCAGAAGTTCGCCGAATCCGTTTATCGGCTCATTGCTTTCAAGAAGAGCTGTGCCTCTGCCGATGAGTCTCTGAGTTTCGGCGAGGAGTTCATCTCTGTTCGGGGGCGCCTCGATCGCACCGGTGTCGCACTGTTTCGGGCCCGCGAAGAAGAGCATCAAGTGAGAATTGAACTCCGCCAATCGACTTGGTGAAAGGCTGACCGGATGAACCTCGAATTTCCCGTCTGCCGAGAAATCGATTCGGCTGAATCCTCCGTAGGCCGCACATACCTGATCCTCGATACCGACCGCCTCGTCAAGAACTTCATGCTCGATTTTAATGCTTTCGACAGCCAGACGCCGCCTGGCCGGCATAATCCCCGACTGAGCATGAAGAGCGTGCAGCAGACCCACCGTAAACGATGACTCCGAACCCATCCCGCTTCGCGCAGGCAGGTCTCCGTCATGGTGAATCTCGAGACCGTAATCGATCTTCAGAAAACGAAGAATCTCGCGAACCGCAGGATGCTGAATCTCGTCCGTGCTCATGCAGTTCTCCACCTGCGAATACACCAGCCGCGTCTTATGAGCGAAAAAAGGAGGAAGAATCCGGCACGAGATATAACAGTACTTGTCTATCGACGCGCTCAAAACGCTTCCGCCTTGACTGTGATACCATTTCGCCTGCTCGGCGCCGCCGCCGAAAAAGGATATACGAAACGGTGTCCGACTTATTATCATAACTCAAGCCTCCTTGCCTGCTCGGCGAAAGAATGCTTCAGCCTCGGAGTAAGACTGTGGTGTGCCGATATCCAGAAATGCGCCTTCGACGCAATAGCCAAAAAGTCTGCTTCCTGCCAGATTGGGGAAAAAATCACGCTCAAGCGAAAAATATGTCCCCGGCTCTGCAGCCCCAATGAGCGGCCTTCTTAGTGCATACACACCTGCGTTGATCCAGCCGACCCCCCCAATCTTATTCTTTTCTTCGAAAGATGCAATGATTTTATTCTCACCGAGCTTGATTCGTCCGAATCGACTCGTATCCGCCGCTTTGGTCAGCACCACCGCAGCCTCGCGCTGCTCCTCGAAAAACCACGCCACAAAGCCCCTCAGGTCCGCATCGATATAAGAATCGCCGTTCATAACCACAACAGTCTCGCCGGCGGAATGCGAAATCGCCAGCCGCAGCCCGCCTCCTGTCCCCAGAGGTTCGTCCTCCCTCGAATACGAAATCTCCAGCGCCCCGTAACTGCCCCCGAAATGCTCCTCGATCGCCGAGGCCATATAACCTGTGCTGATAATAACCCTGCGAAAACCCGCCGACGAAAGCTGGTCCAGAAGATACGAAAGAAAAGGCCTGCCGCAGACCTCCGCCATGACCTTCGGCCTGTCGCTGATTACGCTTTGCAGACGAGTCCCGAACCCGCCCGCCAATATCACCGCCGTAATATCAGAAATCGATTGCATATATCCTCGTCGCAGGCATCGCCAGACGGCATCAGCCCCGGCTGACAGCCAACTGCTCGCAATACCACCGGTAAGTCTCAGCCAGGCCCTCACGCAAATCCGTCGTGCTGCTCCAACCCAGAGACAGCAGCCTCTCACTGTCCAGAAGCTTCCTCGCAGCACCGTCGGGCTTGCTCGTGTCCCACTCGATTTGCCCCTCGTACTCGACTGTCTCGGCGATTATCGACCCCAGCTCTTTGATCGAATAATCTACCCCTGTGCCCACATTGTAGTGGCGGTTCTCCATCTGGCCGGCGTTCTCCACGGCAAACAGCGAAGCCGCCGCAACGTCCCTGCTGTAAATAAACTCGCGTCGAGGCCGCCCGCTGCCCCACAGTGTCACCTTCTCGGCCCCGCCGATCTTGGCCTCGTGAAACCGCCGAATCAGCGCCGAAACAACGTGACAGTGCTCAAGATCGAAATTGTCGCCCGGGCCGTACATCGAATTCGGAACAAGGGCGATGAAACGATTGACCCCGTACTGCTCGTTGTAAACCCTGCACGCCGCCAGGCCTGCGATCTTAGCCGCCGCATAACCCAGGCTCGTCGGCTCGACCATCCCCGTCAGAAGATAATCCTCGCGCATCGGCTGCGGACATTCACGAGGATATGTGCACGACGACCCGTAAAATACTACATGCCTGCTCTCGAACGCCGTCGCCGCCTCGAAAACGCTTGTCTGTATCCCGAGATTAACATTGAGATAATCAGCCGGGTGACGCTTGTTGTCGATAATCCCGCCGACCTTCCCCGCCGCCAAGAAGACATAATCAGGACTCTCCGAAGAGAAAAAATCGAAAACAGCCTTCTTGTCCGTCAGATCCAGCTCGCGGTGTCCCCTCGTAACTATATTGCCGAAACCGCCCGCCCCGAGCTCCTTCATAAGCGCAGAGCCTAAAAGGCCCCTGTGCCCCGCAACGTATATCTTGGAGTCCTTATCCATCGTAGAGCTTACACCATCACAACGCCTTCTGCCGCACCGGCTGCAGGCATCGAGCGAACCTTTGTTGACATGATAGACAGCCGGACGAAGAAGTCAAATGAAAACCTCTGCTGTCCCGCTTTCTCCGCACGAGTTAAAGCGTCTGATGCTCTTAAGGAAGGGGCAGTTGTGAAATGAATACTCTGCCGTGAGCGTTCTCGCTCGGCATGTTGGGCCGGACGAAGCATCCGGCCCCGAAATCAGATGAGGGCTTCTAAGCCGCCGCCGCGGCTCTTAGCCTTACAGCACTACGGGGGAATCGTCGATGCCTTCGGGTTCCTCGTATGACATCCTCGTGCGGGAAGCCATCGTCACTTCCTCGACAC
This sequence comes from Sedimentisphaerales bacterium, assembly GCA_016932835.1. Taxonomy (GTDB): domain Bacteria; phylum Planctomycetota; class Phycisphaerae; order Sedimentisphaerales; family Anaerobacaceae; genus JAFGCD01. The sequence goes on along the minus strand of JAFGCD010000017.1, from coordinate 37,540 downwards.
TGCTGCTCGGGCAGTCGTCAAGGGGAGACCACCGATCCTTGGCCTTGTTCGCTATCGTGATCAGTCGGCCGATTACGATCTCCGCGGTATCGTCGAACGGGTCCGCGACGAAGCCCTTCAGTTCCTCGTACAACTCGTCTGAGAGTTCTATCGTTTTCATAGCTGCAAACCTCTTTCTGCTGACGAACAGCACTGAACAATCGGGGCCCGAACCATACACCGCCCCTACACTGTAAAATATAAGATTCAATCCCGCCCCACGCCAAAGCCATGTCAAATTATTGCTGCAAATCACCGCTGATTTATCTTTGGAAGGCCGCCGCCCCCGAAAAAGACCCGATAAAACCGCCGCCAATCCTGAATCCCCTGATCCCCGCCTTTCCCGGCAGCGCCCTGAATGCGCCCAAAGAAATCCTGAGAGGTTCTTGCCGAAACTATGATTATTGCACATCGAAGACCGTTTCAATTCCAGTAATACCCCCGCACAAGGACAACGTTGTATTAATCTCGTTGTTTCGGTCCTGAACTCTCCAATCTTAATAGACCCATACCGAAAGATTTTTCCGCTGTTTTACCGCCATGCAAGCCTTACGAATGTCCCCCAAGGCTGAACTTACTGCATACCGTGGATTGAGCTGCAAGAGCATCTTTTCTTGCGAGTCGCGCGCAACGTAACGGTGAGAGGTTCTGGGAAGATTGCGTGGGGCTCCAATGCGGTCCCAACGAGATACCTCTCTTAACTTATTGTTGACTCGTTGGGCGTTCTCTCCCGGAGCCGGTATCTTTCTCTGTTTTCAGAACTTCTTCCAATGCTAAAGCCTCGATTGCAGCTTCTTTTTCAGCTTCATTATCCATACGCCTTATCTTCTTTAGCTTCAAGGGCAGTGCGCCGACCCAATCGTAATCCAGCGCATCCACATCGACCTCGTGATATTCCGCCCACTCCTCTGTCAAGGTGTCAATTTCCTTTGCGGAAGCACCACGCAGCAGGGCTGCACGCCGGTTTACCATGTACTCGACGATAAAATCTTGGGAGGCGCAAGCTTCCGCTATGCTGATTTCATCGTCCGTGAGTGGAGAGTCTTCGATTCTTACTCGGGCGTCTTGCTGGTGGGCCTTGGCAAGCTTAAACTTGATGGGAGGCCACATCCTGATTCGCTCCTCTGTATCCCGGATTAGCTTCTCTCGTCGCTGGTGGCTTATTCCACTTGGCTCTTTTTCATCAGCCGCATTGATGTCAATCAATCGCTCCAGTTCCTCATCGGTGGTGGCTTGGTCTAAAAAGGGGTCTATTTCATCAAACTCGCGGTTGAGTTCGGCAATTTCAGCCTCCAATTCTTTCGAGCGGCGTTCGTGCTCGATATAGTTTCTACGGATTCTTGCTTTTTCGGTGGCTTCTCGTTGAGGTCTGAGTGGGTCGATTTTGCGCTCAAGCCACGTCCAGAGAGCAAAACATAGGACGAGTATGAGAAAAAGAACGGGGAATAGTACGACGAGTTGGAGCCAAAGAGGATGAAGGTGGTCAACAAACTCAAGGGCGAATAGGAAGGCAAAGCAGGCGGCCACACAAACGGAACCATGGACAAATGACTTCAGTTTGCGAGGCCCCTCTATAAGCCATATAAGCAGGGCTAAGATCGACAGAGCGGAAACGCTCAAAACTCGGACGATTGTCTCCTCACTGATTCCCATTCTGGCCTCTCCATTTGTCTGGATTCTCACCTTTTCGTGGGAGCAGCGCCTCGTATCGGGGCACTGAGCTTCCCACGTCTGCTTGCTTTGATATCTGCCGGTCTCAGTTGCGACGTCAAAAGTCCAGTGAATTCATTTCTTTAGTTATGCAAATAGAATATCCCTTAGATACGTAGCAGGGCAAGGAAAATTGGGAGCTATTTGTTGCCGGTTGGCCTCGTTTAGCAGCCAACCGGAGAACACAGCCAAAACAGCCGAGAATCCCAAACGCTTATCTCCAAGACAGTTAGGTAATGGAAAAGACACAATGTCCCCCTATGACAACAACGGAGCAGGAGGGATGCTACGCAAGGAGTTTCTCATGCTCTGGTCAATAGGTCGCTTGGGTTATCCCACCCAGCGATGTTGCCGATCAGCTCCAGAAACGGTAGCAGTAATTGTCCGTCTTTGCTCAGAATTCGGCGATTTTTCGACGGTCGTTCTTGTTGGAGACTGACGAGGATTGGCAGACAGGCAAAAGGTATCTGAATATGGCAGTGGAAAACGACACCCCCGCCTTAAAGCAAAAAGGAATTTGCAGAAAGAAAGTTGCTTAATCAAGGAAGAACCGTCTCCGACAGTGAAAAGGTGCTCCATAGCGTCAATTTATATAGGATGGTGATATGGAATCTTGGGCATTCTCTCCTGAGCCGTCTGATTCCGATGTATATGACAGTAATCCTCATGATTGTAGATACTCAAGGGATGTCCACAGTGTGGAAACTTGCATTTCCTGCCCTCAGCCGAAGTTTTTAGTTTCTTCGCCATCTTCACTCCTATCAGGTAGATCACCAACAGAGAAGTTGCAAAGATCAGTTGTCTTCGTCTGGGGCCTAAAGATTTCTAATCTTTATGTATTTTGTTGATTATACCACATCCGTGTGATTGTGCAAGCAGTCTTTTCTTATTTCCCTTTATTTCGGGGGTAAGCCGCCCACTCTCCTGTCGAGCCATATCGACTCCTTGCTCCTGTAGGGATTTCGTGGTATCCTGTTCATGACCATGATAGCTTTTCGGTATCACAGGAAAGGAAGCTTCTTATGAGAGCAGAATACAAGGTAATAAGCGATTGGTTCTGCATTAGTGCAGGGAGCAAGGCAAGAAAGATCGAGAATCATCTGAATAGCGCGTCTGCTGAAGGGTGGGAGTATGCGGCACTTGAGTCGGTTACAGTATGTACGTCGTCAGCAAGAATGAGACAAAAAGGTCTCTGAATTAGGAGACGATTTCAGCTCCGTTTGTTATTGTGGTATTGCACTGCTTTCTTTCAAGTATAGTTTTTCGCTTCAATTCAAGTAATACCGCTGTGGAGGGGCGATGTTACGGCATTCTCGCCGTTTCCGCTCCTCTGAGCCGCCGGCACTCCAGTTACACTCACCGTACACCTTTGCTCCGCGTGACAAACAGCCGCTTGCCTTCGGCCTCTCCAACCACGCGTATCGGAGGATACTGCAATCCCTTCTAAAGAACGCCCAACGGAGCAGGAGGGATTCGCTTTCGCGGCTCGCCTTCGGCGTCTCGAAACATCGCTTGAAAATCCTACCTCCAGCAGAAGCAGTAATTTACCAAAAGCTCAATCCACTGCTTACAAACCAGCTTACAAAAAAAAATCGAAAAGCAGACCACTGCCTCACTCTTCAGGTGTTCTCAAGGCCTTCCGCCAGTTCTCAGGGTATTTCTCTTCCAATAATTTGCCCAGGCCCCTGTGCACAGCCAGGAAAATCTTGATATCCTTGGAAGTGTTAGTAACTCGGTGGTACTCCAACGGCTTGCTTGCTGTTAGTGCTGCATGGAGCTTCCCATCAACTACATCCAGCTCCTCTTGAACGACACGGACGACAAATAGGTAATTCCTGGCCGATTTCAAGAGTTCTGAATCCCCCGAATGATTCACGTTGAATAAGGGCGAGGAATAAAGTGTGCTTGAGGCGTTCCATTCAAAGCGGGGATATTGCCATCGTTCTGCAAGCACGCTTTCATCTGTCTCCTCAAAATGGCACAACGGCAACAAGTCATCGTTGAGCTTCCACTCGCGTATAGCGGCCACAATCAACGCTTGCTTCTGGCTATGATTATCCAAAATGTTCCATCCCTTTGTCGTGAGCGTGCTACCCTTGCCTATCAGAAATGAGCCTCCGAGGACCAGAATTACCCAAGCTAACAAGATTGAGCCTCTACGTAAGACAGCAACTTTGAAGCGCCGCCGTTTTCGCAACCAGTTATTTGCTTGCTGGTAGATACCAAGCAAAAACCAACCGCCAGAGACGGAGATCGCTCCTACTCCAACCCACACTCCACCCCAAAACAGGCATGAATTGCCAACCGCTTCAAAATCCATTTTGTTCTCTTGTAAAATTGTCCGTGTTCTCTCGATAGACCGACTTAAACCGGCCTCAGAACAGTATCGGCAACCCCCACAGCACTGTCAATAGCCTGCGTTATACTGCTCTGTTCAATATACGCATAGAAGACAGTTTTCTTCATATTCTTTGGCAGATTTTACCTCCCCACGGAGCTTCTCCCGCAGACCTCCTCGGATTCGAATCCCTCCCAACGGAGCAGGAGGGATTCGAACCCCCGGTGCCTTTCGGCACAACGGTTTTCAAGACCGTCGCGATCAACCACTCTGCCACTGCTCCGGATTTCAAAAAAGCCCGCAGGCCCGGCGGCGAAAAACGCCCCGACTGCCCGCAGCCTGCGACCGGCCCCCATTCTAACAGACCTCCGCCGATTTGCAACACAATGAGCACCCCAATCTTCCCGCCGTCTTGACACAGCCGCACCATCCATATAGACTCCCCCGCATGGGCCTTCATTCGAGCCCGTGCCCGTATTGTCTTTCGCAGAAGGAGCGGAAAAATGAACAAACGCGACACAACGTCCTCTCTCTCCCGCAGTCATCGCCGCGCAATCCTGCTCGTAATTGCATCGCACCTCCTCGCCCCGGCCGTTGCGATGCCCGCCGGCGACCCCGAATCCCGCAACGCAGGCCCCGTCGCGGTGAACGGCGTCTTCCCGAACCTTACCGTAATGGCAAAGGGCATCGGAAGCGACTCCGAAGCCGGTATCGGCGCCCTCATACCGTGGGCCGACAAGCTCTGGGCAGTCGGATACGTCGCACACATCAACGGCAGCGGCCTCGGCCTCTACGAAATCAGCGAAGATATGACAATGCGCCGCCACCCCGCTTCGGTCACCGGGACATTCGCAAACCGAATGCCCCACTGGCCCTCGGGCCAGGCATTCATCGGCCCGCACGCGATTGACCCCAATGGAAACGTCCGGACAATCGAAGCCCTCAAGAACTACAGGCTCACCGCCACGGTCGCCCACCTTACCGATCCGAAAAACAAGGTATATTTCCTCGGCATGGAAGGCCGATTCTGGCAGGTCGATGTTCATACCCTCGAAGCCGAAAAACTCTGCGACCTTGTCACCGAGCTCGACCTGCCCGCCGGCAGCAAGCCCCATTTCAAGGGCGCATTTTCCGCCGCCGGGCGCGTCGTCGTCGCAAACAATACCTACGACGAAAACGAATTCCTCGATAAGCGCCGGGCGGGCCGCCTCGCAGAATGGGACGGCAAAAGATGGACCGTTATCGAAGACAATCCCTTCATCGGCGTCGGAGGAGGAGGCGGCCCCGGTTACGGAGGAACCACTATCTTCGCGACAGGATGGAACAAATCTTCGGTTATTCTCAGGGTCTTCAATAACGGCAAGTGGTCCAGATACCTGCTGCCCAAAGCAAGCCACCGCTGGGACCACACCTGGAACACCGAATGGATGAGAATACGCCACGCCCAGACGGAGCGCTTCCTGATGGACGTTCACGGAATGTTCTACGACCTGCCCGCCATCGCCTACCAGGGCAAAGTATGGGCCGTTCGGCCGATATGCACCCACCTCCGGGTCGTTCCCGATTTCTGCCATTGGCGGGGAATGTTCGTAATGGCCTCAGACCAGATCGACCACGATGAAGGACAGCCCCAGTCCGGCCTCTGGTTCGGCAGCATAGACGACCTCTGGAAAATGGGCAAGCCCGCAGGATGGGGAGGGCCGTGGCGGCAGACCGAAGTTGCGAAAGGCCAGGTCTCCGACCCCTTCCTGATGACAGGATTCGACAAAAAGGTCCTCCACCTCGCCCACGACCAGGAAAGAAACATCGACTTCACAATCGAAGTCGATTTCCTCGGCAACGGCTCCTGGAGCCACTACAAAACCGTCTCAGTTTCCGCCCAGAATAAGTACGAGCACCACGAATTCCCCGACGCCTTCAGCGCCCACTGGGTCCGCCTGAAAGTCCATTCCGACTGCAAAGCGACCGCATACTTCTTCTACAACTAAAACGCAAATGCCGCTTGCCGCCGCGCCGCTTCTCTGGTATGAATATGTCTGCTGAGATACCGAATCCTCGTTAACGGAGTACTAAAATGCGAAAAACCAAGATCGCGATACCGGCCCTGGTAAGCTTGCTGCTTGCCGTATCTCTCTTTCCCGGCAGGCCCCTCCAGGCCCAGGACCTCGCCGAATTCGAAAAGCGGGTCACCGAATTCCAGCTCGACAACGGCCTGAAGTTCATCGTACTCGAACGCCCCCAGGCCCCTGTTGTCTCGTTCCACATCTACGCCAATGTCGGAGCCTCGGACGAAGTCCGCGGAATCACCGGCCTGGCGCACCTCTTCGAGCACATGGCGTTCAAGGGAACAAAGACCGTCGGCGCAAAGGACTGCAAAGCCGAAGCGAAAGTAATGGCCGAAATCGACGAGCTGTTTCTCGAAATAAAGGCCGAACGCAGAAAAGCCCAGAACGCCGACAATGCCCGAATCGAACGCCTAACCGAGGAATTCAAGGCCGCACAGGAAAAGGCACAGCAATTTATCGTCCACGATGAATACGAAGAGGTCTTCGCCAGACACGGAAGCGCAGGATTCAACGCATACACCAGCCAGGACGCCACCCAGTACATCGTCAGCCTCCCCTCCAACAAGATCGAGCTCTGGATGCTCATGGAGTCCGACAGATTCGCAAATCCCGTCCTCAGGGAATTCTACAAGGAAAAGGATGTCGTAATGGAGGAACGCCGCCTCTCGATAGAGTCCCAGCCCACAGGCCGCCTCGTCGAAGAGTTCATGGCCGTCGCATACAAGGCCCATCCCTATGGCGACAGCATAATAGGCCACATGAGTGACATCGAAACCCTCACCCGCCCCGAAGCGGAGCGGTTCTTCCGCAAATACTACGGCCCCGGCAACCTTGCAATAGCGATTGTCGGCGACGTGGACCCGCAGCAGGTCAAAAAACTCGCAAAAAAGTACTTCGCACGCATCCCAGGCGGACCCACGCCCGAACCCGTAGAGACCGTCGAACCGCCCCAGCTTGGGCCAAGAACCGTCGTCCTCAACGACCCCGCCCAGCCCTTCGTCCTCGTCGGCTATCACAAGCCCGGCATACTCCACGATGACAACGCCGTCTTCGACGCAATCACCGACATCGTCGGAATAGGCCGAACAAGCCGCCTCTACAAGGACCTCGTAAAGGACAAGAAAATCGCCGTCTATGCCTCCGGATTCCAGGGCATGCCCGGCGACAAATATCCCAACCTCTTCCTCTTCTACGCCGTTCCCGCAAGGGGACATACCAACGACGAATCCCTAAGCGCCATCTACGAACAGATCGAAAGGCTCAAGGCCGAACCTGTCTCGCCCGCCGAACTCGAAAAGGCCAAGACACGCGCCAGGGCCTCATTGATTCGCCAGCTCGATTCCAATTCCGGCCTCGCGGCACAACTGACTTACTACGAAGTCGTTACCGGAGACTGGAGAAACCTCTTTCACCAGCTCGACAAGATTGAAAAGGTCGCCGCCGACGATATACAGAGAGTCGCAAAGCAATACTTCACCGAAAACAACCGGACCGTCGGCCTCATAGAGACAACACAAACCACCAAGTAGGAGCGGCAATAATGACCCGTCACGGAATACTCCAAATCAAAGCTCTTCTAATCGCAGCACTCGGTATCTCAATACTCCTGCCGGGCTGCTCGAACTTCCGCTCATCCGACTACGGAAAACTCAAATACCCCAAGCTCGGAACAATAGAAATCCCCGAAGTCACCAGGCGGACCCTCCCCAACGGCGTCAGGCTCTTCGCCCTTGAGGATCACGAACTGCCCCTGATAACAATCTTCGCAAGAATCCGCACAGGCTCGGTATATGAGCCCGCGGGAAAAATCGCCCTCGCCTCCATCACGGGAGAAGTAATGCGAACCGGAGGCACACAAGCCAAAACCGGAGACCAGCTCGACGAAGAGCTTGAAGCAATGGCCGCCTCGGTCGAAACAAGTATCGGCCTCAACTCCGGCTCCGCCTCCCTCTCCGCGATGAAAGAGAATTTCGACCAGGCCCTCGAAATCTTCGCGGATGTACTGATGAACCCCGCCTTCAGGGAAGACAAAATCCAGCTCGCGAAAATGCAGCGCCGCAGCGCAATAGCTCGCCGAAACGACAACGTCCGAGCCGTGGCGGGCCGCGAGTTTGAAAAACTCATCTACGGCCCCCAAAGCATCTACGCACGCCACGCCGAATACGCCACAATAGACAATATCACCCGCGACGACCTCGTCGAATTCCACAGCAAGTTCTTCGCCCCCAACAATATGATGATCGCCGTCTGCGGCGATTTCGATACAGAACAAATCGTCCGCAAGATCGAAAAGGCGTTCGAGAACTGGAAGAAAATCGACCTGAACTTCCCCGATATCCCGAAAGTCGCTTACGACTTCAATAAAACCGTAAACCAAATCCGAAAGGACGACGTCAACCAGTCCAATATCTACCTCGGTCACATAGGCGGCCTCATGAGCGACCCCGACTACTTCGCACTCGTCGTCATGAACAAGATCCTCGGCGGAGGCTTCACCGGAAGGCTCTTCAAGAACGTCCGCTCCCGGCAGGGACTGGCGTATTCCGTCTTCGGAGCGTACTCGGCAAACTACGACTTCCCCGGGCTCTTCTACGTCGGATGCCAGACAAAATCCGCCTCGACCGTTCACGCCATCGAGGCCATGATTGCCGAAATCGAAAAAATCAGGCAGGCCGAAGTCACCGACGAAGAGCTTGCCCTCGCAAAGGAAAGCTTCCTCAACTCATTCGTATTCAACTTCGACACAAAAGGAGAAATTGTAAACCGCCTCATGACATACGAGTACTTCGGCTACCCCGCCGACTTCCTCATGAAGACGAAGGAAAACGTCGAGAATATCACCAAGGCCGACATCCTCCGTGTCGCAAAAAAACACCTCAGGCCGGGCAGCGTCCGGATACTCGCCGTAGGACGCCCGGAAGACTTCGATAAACCCCTCTCAACCCTCGGACCCGTAAACGAAATCGACATCACCATCCCCGAACCCCCAAAATGACCCATTTGACGAAAGGCAGTCGGCCAATGAAATCTGCACTCGCCATAGTAGTATTGCTCGCTATCTCCCTGCCCCTCTCAGCCGCACAGCGGGATTATGCATTCGACGGAAATATCTCGCGAAACGTCCTCGAAAATTACCTCTCGCGGTCAATTACATTCTGCGAATTGCTCAACCCCCGGCGAGTCGAAACCGAGCTCAAGGGAAACACGCAGGACAATATCCGATTCCTCACCAATACCGGCGCAAAGCTCATCGGAAGGTCCGTTTACATGTGGGGAAATGAAAGCCGCTTCGACTCGCTTATCCAAAAGGCCGCGGACGTCGTAAAAAAAGTCCACGCCGCCGACCCCGACATCGTCCTCCAGGCCGCCGCTTTTGAGATAGTCACCGAGAGAGTCGCCGAACTCGAAGTCCCCAAGTGGGTCTTCGACGAATTCGGCCTCGAATTCGAAAAACGCGCCTTCGACTACGACGCAATGCTCTACGACAACGGCCACCGCGTAAACCAGTGGCGCCGGGGTTCCTCCGTCCCCGATATGAGCAAGCTGGAAACGAGAATGTGGTTCTTCTATCTCGTCGCAAGGTATATCGACGTCGGCGTAGAGGCGATTCACTTCGGGCAAGTCGAGATCATGGACGACAAAGACCCCGACCACGCCGCCTGGCTCGACCTCATGAAAAGGGTCAGGGCCTATGCTAAGCAAAACGCACGCCGCCATTTCCTCCTCTGTGATGCGCACGTCCCCGGCGGCGGAATTGTCCACAATGGAAAGCTCATGTTCGATTTCCACTCGTTTCCCTTGCGAATCGACGAAGTCGTCGAAGACCCACAAAAAGGAATACTAAAGGTCGGCTATCTCGACAGCCTGTTCTGCAGAAGCAAAGGAGGAATAACCCCCAGCGGCTGGTCCTGCGACTCCCTCCCGTACATCGTCGAACTCGACAATTTCGGCTCCAGCAGAAGACCCGGACAGAATATCGGAATGCACTACATCTGGGGATACGACGAAATCTGCTGGTTCGCGCACCAGCCAAAAGACTACCGAAACTACTGGCTCCAATACGCCTGGGACTGGATCCGAAAAACCGACAAGAACGGTTACCTCCAAATGCCAGGAAGCAGAACATTAGCCGACCCCGTTGACGGCTTTCGATGGTACTGGGCGCAGAAGCCCAGCAAGCTCGTCCCGAATGGATTCGACCAGGAGGACACAATAAAGCGAATCTGGGCGAATTCCGATTGACGTTCGCGCAGGAAAATAGTCGAGGAGTAAAATGTCACAGCGAACCTTAACTGTAAGAGACTATGCCCGGACGTTTCTGCTCTTGCTGCTGGCTCTTGCCGCACAAGGGTGCGGAAAGAAGCATCGCCCTATATTTCGAGTCGGTTCCTGTTTCGGCTCCATTACAAAAGTCAACTTCCACGACCTCACCGACCTCGGCCGGCACAAAACAACCGAGCACAACGGAATGGTCGGAACATGCCGGGGAGGATTCATAGACCTCGGCCATGTCCGCAACGCCGCCGATGTAACAAGGTGGCTCGCCACTGACCTCGAAGAAGCAATCATGAAGGGTAAAACCGAATTCTCCTTCAAACTAACCGACCCTTCCAGGCATTTCTTCGACATAACGTATCCGGACAACTGGCGCGATATGCCCGAATCCGAGAAAAGAAAAATAGCCAGGGACATCGCCATCGACGCCGGCGCTTACGGCGCCTATCTGGGCACTGCTTGGCATGAAATAATTACATACCTCGGATGGAAGCCCGCAATGATCCCCGTTTTCATCTCCGCCCTGGCCCCCGAAGACAACTACTCCAATCTCCTCGGCGCCGTCGTCGGAAACCTCGCACTGAGGGACACCGAGAATTCGTACAACCAGGCCGTCACAATCGCCATGAGAAAAGAGTTTGAAAAACTCGATATCCAACCCAAAGAAGACGTCAAGGAAGCATCCAAAAACATATACGCCGTCTGGTACATAGGAGAGGGATACTTCACCGCAAGGACCTTGAGAAGGCATCTCGACATAGGAACCGGCGATAACAAGGTCGAAGGATGGCCCATACCCGGCCTCTGCGAAAACGCCGACAGCTACGCATATCGGCTGCCCAATCTCGACTTCACAAAACACGGCTTCTCCGTGGAATACTCGATAAAGCCGACTATCAAAAAGAGAGTCGCCCTTGCCCTCGGAGAGCAGACCGAACGCATCCGCCCCGACCTCCATTTCCCGAAAATCATGGACTACATCAGAAAGGATGTCCTCGAAAGGTTCGGCCCCCTCGGAGACACCCACCTGATCGATCCCAATTCCGCCGGCGAATGACCCCAGTCTCCGAATCTCTCGCTGCCCCAGCCCCTTGCCCGCGCCCTTGACCCTCGGCTCCCGCCCCAATATACTGGTTGCCGGTTTAGCTGATTCGAAAGTTCCAAGGAGCACCACATGAATACGCACACCAGAAGACAATTCCTCAAAAACGCATCGACAGCACTGGCTTCGATAGCTCCCTTTTCACTCTTGCCGGGCTGTGCCCTCGCAGGCCGGGCAAATAGCGCCTGCAGCAAAAAGCCCAACATAATCTTCATCCTCGCCGACGACCTTGGCTACGGCGACCTCGGCTGCTTCGGACAAAAACTCATCAAAACGCCCAATATCGATAACCTCGCAAAAGAAGGAATCCGCCTGACAAGCCACTACGCAGGAAGCACAGTCTGTGCGCCTTCGCGCTGCGTACTAATGACGGGCCTCCACACAGGACATGCCTTCATCCGGGGAAACGCCAGAATCCCCCTCGGCCCCGAAGACCTCACCGTCGCAGAAATCCTTAAACACGCCGGCTACAAAACCGCACTCATTGGAAAATGGGGACTCGGAGAACCCGATTCCACCGGCATCCCCAACAGGCAAGGCTTCGACTATTTCTTCGGATACCTCAACCAGCGGCACGCCCACAACTACTACCCCGACTACCTCTGGCAAAACGAGCAGAAAGCCCCCCTCAAAAACGTCGTCAGAGACGTAAATCCCCCAGGCGGAGTTGCAATCGAAAAAGTCGAATACTCCCACGACCTCTTCGCCGAAGAAGCGTTCGACTTTCTCGAAGAAAACAGCCGCAATCCCTTCTTCCTATACCTCGCCCTGACAATCCCCCATGCCAACAACGAAGCCGGCAACAAAGGAATGGAAGTCCCCGACTTCGGGCCCTATGCCGCCGAGTCTTGGCCCGACCCACAAAAAGGCCACGCCGCAATGATTACCAGAATGGATGCCGACCTCGGAAGAATCATGGCCAAAATCAAAGACCTCGGCATCGACGAAGATACCTTCGTACTTTTCTCAAGCGACAACGGACCGCACAAAGAGGGCGGAGCAGACCCCGAATTCTTCAACAGTGCAGGCCCCCTCAGAGGATACAAACGCGCCCTCTACGAAGGAGGAATCCGAGTCCCGACAATCGCCCGCTGGCCCGGAAAAATAAAGCCCGCCTCAGAGAGTGACCACATCTCAGCATTCTGGGACTTCCTCCCCACATGCTGCGAAATTGCCAAAATCCCGACCCCCGAAAATATCGACGGCATCTCATTCCTCCCGACACTCCTCGGCAAAACCAAAGACCAGAAACAGCACGAATACATGTACTGGGAGTTCCACGAGCAGGGCAAGAGACAGGCCGTCAGAATCGGCGACTTCAAAGGAATAAGACAGAACATCGAAAAGAAACCCGACGGCCCCATAGAACTCTACAACCTCAAGACCGACCTCGCAGAGACAAAAAACATCGCCACCGACCATCCCGATATCGTCGAGAAGATCACCCGGATTATGAAGAAGGCCCACAGGCCTTCGAAAGAATGGCCATTCCCCTTCGAATAGGGCGTACAATATGAAACGACGCAATTTCATCAAGAAATTAGGATTGACCGCCGCATACCTCGCTATGCCGGGCTGTGCCGCCTTCCCCCAGGCAAGGGCGGGCCGAAAGACCAACTTCGTCTTCATCTTGATAGACGACATGGGCTACAAAGACCCCGCCTTCATGGGCAGCTCGTATCACCACACCCCCCGAATAGACAATCTCGCCGCAGAAGGTGTCGTCTTCACCAATGCCTATGCCAACGCCCCCAATTGCGCCCCAACTCGCGCCTGTCTCATCTCCGGCCAGTACTCCCCCCGGCACGGAATCTATACCGTAGGCTCACCCGAGCGCGGCTCCGCAAACATGAGAAAGCTCGTCCCAATCCCAAACAAAACAAATCTCGACACCGCAGTCGTAACACTCCCCCAGGCCCTCAAGGCCGCAGGATACGCAACCGCATGCATCGGAAAGTGGCACCTCGGCGACAGAAAACCATATCGTCCGCAGGACCGCGGGTTCGACGTCACATTCGAAAGACAACAGCGAAGCCACTTCACCGCCGACGGCCGATACCTCACCGACGTCCTCACGGACCGCGCTATCGACTTCATCCGGACCAAAAAGGATGTTCCTTTCTTCCTGTATCTGTCACACTACGCCGTCCATACACCAATCCAGGCAAAAAAAGACCTCATCGAAAAGTACGAGAGCGAAACACCCGGCCGTTTACATAACAATCCAAAATATGCCGCAATGATAGACAGCGTCGATCAAAGCGTCGGAAGAATCCTCGACGAGCTCGACCGCCTCGCCCTCGCAGAAGATACCGTCGTATTCTTCTTCTCAGACAACGGAGGCTACGCCAATGTGACCTCGATGAAGCCATTGCGAGGATCAAAGGGAATGCTCTACGAAGGCGGAATAAGGGTCCCCCTCATTATCCGCTGCCCGCGAATCACAAACGCCCCGCGAAAATGCAATACCCCCGTAATCGGAATAGATTTCTACCCGACAATACTCAATATCGCCGGCGTGCCCGGCCCTCCCGCCCAGATACTCGACGGCGAGAGCATCCTGCCATTGTTGAAAGGCCGGGACAAACTGGACAGAAAAGCCCTCTTCTGGCACTTCCCTGCATATCTCGAACCCTATAACGAAGACCAGAAGCCCTGGAGAATGACCCCTGCTTCAGCCGTCCGCGCAGGACCATGGAAGCTCATAGAATTCTTCGAAGATAGCCGCATAGAGCTCTACAACCTCGACGATGATATCGGCGAAAAGGTCAATCTTGCCGATGCGAATCCTGAAAGGGCGGCGCAATTGCTGCGAATCCTGCGAGACTGGCGAAAGCGAACAAATGCCCCCGTCCCGACACAGCGCAATTCGCTCTACAGCCCGCCTCCAAACGGAACATGAGAAATGAAGACAACCCCTTTGACAAGGTTCCTTGTTGTTGTGATGATCTGTGCCATCACGGTAGTCGTCGCGATGAAAATGTCATGGAAATCTTCTATCTTCCCGCCCGAAATGCCTGCCCGCTTCGACCTCGTCAGCCGTCCCCCGAATATCACCCCCGACTATTCCGGTATCGTTCTGCCCCCCAATATCGCCCCTATGAATTTCACCGTTCGAGAAGAAGCGAAGGACTGCATCGCCAGGATACACTCCGATAGCGGCGAGGGCTTTGTAATCGCCGCAGAGGAAAACGCAATACTCATCCCGATCCGAAAATGGAGAAAACTGCTCAACGAATCCAAAGGCCGAAAAATATTCTTCGACCTTTATCTCAAAAACAACGACGATAAATGGCTCAAGTTCGAGCCAATCACGAACACCGTCGCAAAAGAAGACATCGACCCCGCCCTCGTATTCCGCTTCATGAAGACAATCTACAATGCCTGGAAAGACATAGGAATCTACCAGCGAAATCTCACGAATTACGATGTCTCCCTCGTTCTCCACGGTCGCTCCTTTGGCCAGGGCTGCGTCAACTGCCATAGCTTCCCCGCAAACAACCCCGATACCATGACTATCGCCCTCAGAAGCAGACAATAGAAAGGTACACCAGGTTCCTCCAACTGAGAAACAGCCTCCGCCCTGACAATCGAAGGGCCGTGCTGAATCGAATGATACTCGAATTCGCAAGCACCTACTTCTTCTACTTCACCTTCGGCTGCGTCGGTTCCGTCTGAATCCCGCCCCGAACCGGCCCCTGTTGCAAGGCAAACCCGCTTTAGCAGCATCGCATAAACCCCATACCGTATCCGAAAAAACGCTCTCCGCTCCTTAATCTGCGCAAAAAACTCATTTCCCCGTTGACAGCAGAACGCCTTTACAATATAGTAGCGCCCTCGTTTCCCGGATAAAATCACCACGATCTTTGGATTACACATATTTAACAAGGAGAACACTGACGATGGCAGACAAAAGAGTATATTTCTTCGGCGGCGGAAAGGCCGAGGGCAACGCGAAAATGAAGGAGCTCCTCGGCGGCAAGGGGGCGAACCTCGCCGAGATGACCAGTCTCGGAGTCCCCGTCCCTCCGGGATTCACTATCGCCACGAAGGTCTGCGGCGAGTACTACAAGTCCGGCGGAAAATGGCCCGCAGGACTCGACAAGGAGGTCGATAAGAACGTCGCTAAGCTCGAAAAAGCAATGAACGCGAAACTCGGCGACCCCGCCAGGCCCCTGCTCGTCAGCGTCAGAAGCGGTGCCGCAATCTCGATGCCCGGAATGATGGATACGGTCCTAAACCTCGGACTAAACGACAAAGTCATTGAAGGAATCATCAAAAAAACCGGCAACGCAAGATTCGCCTACGACATCTATCGGCGTTTCATCGACATGTTCGGCGACGTAGTCATGGGATGTCACCATGAGTACTTCGAGGAAAAAATCGACGCCGCAAAGAAAAAAGCGCGAGTCGAACTCGACAGCGACCTCTCAGCCGACCAGCTCAAGGGCGTCGTCGAAGAATACAAAAAAGTATATAAAAAGCATGTCGGAGCAATGTTCCCGCAGGACGGCAGGATACAGCTAAAGCATGCCATCGACGCCGTCTTCGGCTCCTGGAACGCACCGCGCGCGGTCAAGTATCGCCAGCTCAACAAAATCACCGGACTGCTCGGAACAGCCGTGAACGTCCAGGCAATGGTATTCGGAAATATGGGTGACGACTGCGGTACGGGCGTCTGCTTCACCAGAAACCCGAGCACCGGAAAGAAGGAATTCTACGGCGAATTCCTAATGAACGCGCAGGGCGAAGACGTCGTCGCAGGCATCAGAACCCCCATCGAGCTCAAAAAGCTCGCAAAGGTAATGCCCCACGCATACAGCCAGTTGACGCGCCTCATGACACGCCTCGAAAAGCACTACAAAGACATGCAGGACATGGAGTTCACAATCCAGGAAGGCGTCCTCTACATCCTCCAGACCAGAACCGGCAAGCGTACCGCAGAGGCCGCAATCAAAATCGCCGTCGATATGGTCAACGAAAGGCTGATACCCAAGAAGGAAGCCGTCAACAGGGTGACCCCCGAGCAATTGGATCGCCTCCTTCATCCCCATTTCGACCCGAAAGCAAAGCGGGAAGTCATTGCTAAGGGCCTGCCCGCCTCCCCCGGAGCCGCCGTCGGACAGGTCGTTTTCACCGCAGATGTCGCTGAGGCATGGAGGGATAAGGGCAAAAAGGTCGTACTCGTCAGAAAAGAGACAAGCCCCGAAGATATCGGCGGTATGGACGCCGCAGAAGGTATCCTGACAGCCTTCGGAGGCATGACAAGCCACGCCGCAGTCGTCGCAAGAGGAATGGGAAAGCCCTGCGTCGCAGGCGTCGCGGACCTCAGCATAGACTACAACGCCAAGAAGTTCGCCGTCGGAAGAATAACCATAAAGCAGGGCGACTGGATCAGCCTCGATGGTTCCAGCGGCGAGGTCATGAAAGGACAGCTCGCAACCGTCGCCCCGACGATGAGCAGCGATTTCAACCGCTTTATGAGAATATGCGACAGGATAAGAATCCTCGGCGTTCGAACGAATGCCGATACGCCCGAAGATTCGAAAAGAGCAAGGCAGTTCGGAGCCGAGGGAATAGGGCTCTGCAGAACCGAGCACATGTTCTTCGAAGGCGAAAGAATCTGGCCCGTCCGTCAGATGATACTCGCCGCGGACGAATATGCCCTAATGCTCAGGAAAATCGAAACCGCACAAAACGCAAACGAAGCAAAGGCCGCTGCGAAGGAACATGCAACTGCCAAAAAGCAGTTCGAAGGCGCACTAAAGCAGCTCCTGCCCTATCAGAGAAGCGATTTCGAGGGTATCTTCAAGGCAATGACAGGACTGCCCGTAACCGTCCGACTCCTCGACCCGCCGCTGCATGAGTTCCTGCCACAGGACGATGCAAGCCAGAAAGAAATGGCCAAGAGACTCGGAGTAAAGCCCGCGGTCGTAAAGGAAAAGGTCGCCCAGCTTCACGAGTTCAACCCCATGCTCGGACACAGAGGCTGCCGACTCGCCGTCACATATCCTGCCATCTACAGAATGCAGGCAAGGGCAATTATAGAGGCCGCACTCAAAATCAGAAAAGCAGGAAAGAAGGTCCTTCCGGAGATCATGATACCGCTTATCGGAGGCGTCGCTGAACTGAAAATGGTAAAGGACCAGGTCATCGAAGAGATAAACGCCGTCTTCAAGGAGAAGAAAAGCAAAATAGAATATCTCGTAGGCACGATGATAGAGGTCCCAAGGGCCGCACTGACCGCAGATGAGGTCGCCGCAGAAGCGCAGTTCTTCAGCTTCGGAACAAACGACCTCACGCAGATGACAATGGGATTCTCAAGAGACGATGCCGGAAAATTCCTCGGCGAATACGTCGCCAAGGGTATCTACGCAGCCGACCCGTTCCAGAGCCTCGACCAGACCGGCGTCGGAAAGCTCGTCGAAATGGGAACCAAACTCGGCAGGTCCGTCAGAAAGAAACTGAAAGTAGGCATCTGCGGCGAGCACGGCGGAGAGCCGGCGAGTATCGATTTCTGCCACCGGGTGGGAATGAACTACGTCTCCTGTTCGCCCTTCAGAGTCCCCATTGCCAGGCTTGCCGCCGCACAGGCCGCCGTTCGAAATGCCTGAGAACCCGATCGAAAATTGTTCGGAACATATCTGAAATCAAAAGGCGTGCCGGCCATACTCGCCGGCACGCCTGCTTACGTTCGATCACCCCGTATCAGCAGCCCGGCCCTTCCATCCTCGCGGAAACCCTGCCACGCCGAATAGAGCTGACGCCGCACTCCAAAACGCAAAAAAGCACGCCGATAACGAACAAAAATATCGCGCCGAGGGTATTGACTAACTGTGAAAATTTTGTATATTCATATTGCTGCATCGCAGTGGTGTTGTCTAAAGGGGGCTGAGTCGTGAACAATAAATTGGAGTAAAAAATATGATACAAGTCAAAGAACTTCGGCGCAGTTTTGGCCCCGTCGTTGCTGTTGACGGAATATCATTCCAGGTCGAAAAGGGCCAGGTCCTCGGTCTGCTCGGCCCTAACGGAGCCGGAAAAACAACCGCAATGCGTATGCTGACCTGCTTCATTCGTCCGGACAGTGGAACTGCATCCGTCTGCGGCTACGATATACTCAAAAACCCCATCGAAGTCCGTCGAACACTCGGCTATCTCGCAGAGAATTCACCCGTATATCCCGAAATGACCGTCGGTAGCTTCCTAAACTTCATATGCGACGTCAGAGAAATCACGGGCCGGGCACGCAGGAAAACCCTCGACAGGATAGTGCCGACATGCTCGATAGAATCCGTATATCACCAGACTATCGAAACCCTCTCAAAGGGTTACAAAAGACGTCTCGGCCTCGCACAGGCACTGATACACGACCCGGATGTCCTGATACTCGATGAGCCTACAGACGGCCTCGACCCGAACCAGAAGCACGAGGTCAGAAAGCTCATCGAAAAAATGGCAGAGGATAAGTGCATCGTAATCTCGACACATATATTGGAAGAAGTCGAAGCCATTTGCTCCAGGACAATCATCATCGCAAAAGGTAAAATACTCGTCGATTCCACACCAGCCAAATTGAAGCAAGAGCACGGGTGCAGCCTCGACGCGGTCTTCCGGAAAATCACAAAGTCAAATGGCCCAGGCCGGCAGGAAGAGAAGTAGGCCCCTTCCGGTGTTTTAGGGGTAGTCTTCATAATTATTTGAGGTAAACGGAAATGAACAGTTTCAACGCCGTCTTCAAGAGGGAATTGAAAAGTTACTTCACTACCCCTCTTGCATATGTGTTTCTCGTTATATTCCTGTTCTTCTCGGGATACCTGACATTCAAACAGGGATTCTACGAAATGAGACAGGCTGATATGAGGACTTTCTTCATGAATCTGCCGCTCCTCTTCGTATTTATGGTCCCATCCGTTGCAATGAGACTCTGGGCCGAAGAAAGAAAGGTCGGCTCGATAGAACTCCTCTTCACACTGCCCATTACGATAAAGCAGGCGGTCCTCGGCAAGTTCTTCGCCGCCTGGCTGTTCCTCACAATCGCACTGACCCTTACATTCCCGATGGTAAT
Organism: Sedimentisphaerales bacterium; assembly: GCA_016932835.1. GTDB lineage: Bacteria > Planctomycetota > Phycisphaerae > Sedimentisphaerales > Anaerobacaceae > JAFGCD01. The sequence goes on along the minus strand of JAFGCD010000017.1, from coordinate 17,942 downwards.
AACCGTCTGCTATCTCGGAGATCCCGATATCGGACTGATAATAACAGGGTATATCGGAAGCCTGCTGATCGCCGGAGGATTCCTCGCTATAGGATGTTTCTTCTCTGCCGTCAGCAAAAACCAGGTCATAAGTTTCGTACTATCCGTCGTCGCTTGTGCCATTTTTGTGTATGCAGGAATGCCGACAACCATGAACTATCTCTCAACCTTCCTGCCCCAGGGACTCGTCGCAGCCGTCGGAAGCATGAGCTTCCAGGAACACTTCGAGTCGATCCAGAAAGGAGTGATTGAGTTCAAGGACATCGCCTATTATATGTTGATAATTGTTGGCTGGGTGGCCGCCTGCACGATTGTTTTGGATGAAAGAAAGGCAAGCTGATGAACCGAACAATACGAGCGATAATGGGCGCAATGCTGGTTCTCGTTATTACCCTCGCGGCGATAAGTATCTGCCAGGACATAGGAAAAAGATTCAAAATCGATATCACCGACCAGAAGCTCTACACCCTCAGCGACGGAACAAAGGCAATACTCGCAAAGCTCAATCAGCCCATCACCGCAAAGCTGTTCTACGCAGAAACCGCGGCCTTGAAAGGACCTGACCAGATACGATTCTTCAACAACTACTATCAGTTCGTAAGGGCGCTCCTCGAAGAATATGTCGCCGTTTCGAAAGGAATGCTAAAGCTCGAAGTCATCGACCCAAGGCCCTTCTCCGAGGAGGAAGCCGAAGCCGTCCGATACGACCTCCAGAAATTCCCAATCACCCAGGAAGAAAGCTTCTTCTTCGGGCTCGTCATAAAAACACAGTTCGGAGTCGAAAAGGTCATTAAATTCTTCTCCCCGGACCGGCAGAACTTCGTCGAATACGACATCAGCTACCTCATAGACACAGCCATCACACGAGAAAAAAGCAAAATCGGAATCCTCAGTTCCCTACCCGTAATGGGAGATGATATGACAGGCTATATGGCTCAGATGATGAGAATGCAGGGCCGTCAGCCCAAGGGAGCATGGACTATCGTTGAGCAGCTCAGAAGACAGTACGAAGTCAAACAAGTCCCGACAGATGTAAACGACATAAACGACGTCGATATCCTCCTCGTTATTCATCCAAAAGACCTGCCCGAAAGAACGGTCTTCGCGATAGACCAGTATGTACTCAAAGGCGGAAGAACAATTCTCTGTGTCGATCCGCATTGCCTCTCCGATACCCCAGCACAGCCGCAAAACCCGATGATGCCCCAGCAGCAGTCCCAAAAATCAGACCTCAACGCTCTGACCGTCAACTGGGGAGTGACAATGCCGGATAACACCATAGCAGGGGACCTCAATCTCGCCCTCGCAGCGAGAATGGGAGAGGACGGAATCGTAGGATTCCTCGGCCTAAGACCGGGATGCTTCAGCAAAGAAAGCGTCTCAACCGCAGAACTCAACCAGGTGACATTCCTGTACGCCGGAGCACTCAACGAAGCCGGCGAACCGATGGACCCCAACGCCCCGCCCCTCGACGTCAAACGCACCCCGCTTGTGACTACAACGGACCAGGGAAATACAATCAGGGTTGACAGCCCCTACGAACTGATGTTCAGGGACCCGGCTATCCTGAGAAATAAGTTCACCCCGGGGGTCAAGCCCGTAATTATGGGATACCTCCTTACCGGAAAATTCAAAACCGCTTTCCCGAATGGTATCGCAGTCGAGATCCCAGTCGAATCGGACGACGCCGGCGACGAAAATAAGGACGAAGAAGAAAAAACCACTACAAAACTCATAAAACCCGAAATCACACGGGCCGTCGAAGATTGCGCCGTTATCGTATTCAGCGATGTCGATTTCATCAGCGATATGGTGGCGTATCGAGAATCCTTCTTCGGCAGCAAAATGGTCGTCGGAGACAACAGCGCACTGCTGCTGAACGCAATCGACGAACTCAGCGGCTCCAGTGACCTCGTCTCTATCAGATCGAGAGGAAACTTCCGAAGACCGTTCGGGGTCGTCGATGCCATCGAGAAGGAAGCACAGGAAAAAACCGCAGAGAAAATGAAAGCCGTAGAGGCCGAAATTGCCGCATATAATGCCGACCTCCAGAAAATGCTCGCCTCCGCAAAAGAAGGTGACGAAGAAGTCCTCGGAAACGCTATCATAAAGCAGAGAAGGGACCTCGAACAGAGAATCTACGACGCAGAACGACAGAAAAGAGTCATTAGAATGCAGGGAAGGGAAGGAATCGACGGCCTCGGAAGAAAACTCCAGCGGCTGAACACATTGATGATTCCGATAGCCGTACTCATTGTGGCAATCGCCGTCGGGCTCAGACGAAGTTCAAGAAAGAGACACTACATCAGTCATGCCAGTGACGCCTGAAACACCAGGATTAACTTCCTCTGGGACGACAGAAGATAGTTGGTGACCGGAATGCGAATGAGAAAAAAAAACGCCCCGACATTTGAGTTTTTGGGTTCGTGAAGAATACAGGAGTTGTGGAATGAGTAATAAGAGTCTTGCGATATTGGGTATTGTCGCTGCCGTAATGGTGGCTCTTGCAGTCGTTATATCGGGCATCTCAGACGGGTCCGGAAAACGACCCGCAGGGCCAGCCTATCTTATTCAGGGACTCGACCCTGCCCATGTCGGAAAAATCGTCGTCGGCGCCGGAGAGAACGCAGTAACCCTCTTGAGACGAGGAAAAGCATTCCTCGTGACAAACAAGGAAAACTACCCCGCCAGCATGAAAGAGGTCAACGACCTCATCTCGAGGTGTGTTGACATCAAGACCACAGGCGCCGTCCAGACCGCAAACCCCGCAAACCACGCCGACCTCGAAGTCACAAAAGAAAAAGCGAGAAGCATCGTCGAATTCTACACCCCGGAACCAAACTCCGCCCTCATTACGGGAATCGCCGTCGGAAAGAACCCCGAAGCCGGACAGGGAGCTTACGTCCGCATGCTCCCGGAAGACAACGTGTACCTGACAACCGAATCGCCCTGGATAAAGGACCAGCCCAACGACTACATCGATCAGGATCTCCTCCGTCTCAAGCTCGAAGACATCAACTCCGTTACCGTCAATCCCGGCGACGCACAGTACGTCCTAAAACCCGGCCCCGGTGAATCCGCCATACTCCTGAATACCCCGCCCGGCAAGAAACTCAAAACCGCAGACGCAAAGAGCGTGCTGAAGGCACTGACCGATCTCAGGTTCGACGACGTCACCAAAAACGCCGGCGGCCTCGCCTTCAACAATACGTATTCCTGCAAGCTCAATGATTCAAGACTCTACACCCTCAACATCGCAAAGAAGGGCGAAAAAACATACGCCGTCTGCAGCGTACAGTTCACCGAAAAAAGGCCAAACGAAGTCGCAAAAACAGACACCGAAGAAGAGCTCAAGAGAAAAGAAACCCTGCTCCTCGCATACGATGAAGCCGCAGTTTTTGCCGCCAGGCACAAGGATTGGATATACGAAATACCCGAATACAAGGCTAAGAACCTTACAAAGAAGCTCGCAGACCTCCTCGAAGATGAGCCAAAACCCGCCGAGCCTAATACGCCTGCGCCCACGGTTGCAAAGCCCGAGCCTCCTACGCCCGTCGTTGCCAAGCCGGCTTGATCTTTCCGCGCCAAATGCCCCGAAACCTTCGGATCCGAATGCCCCCGCCGAAGCTGAGCCCATCGCCCCAGCCGACCCAAACGCACCGAAGCCCTGATTGGCGACCCCCTTGCAGCCGCCCTTGATTCCTGGTACGATTGCCTGGGATTCGGCGGTTCGCTCGATTCACCGATTGTCGTTCCGTATTGATCGGTTCGCGTGTTGAGAAACCCGCGAAAGTTTTTCTCTTGTCAGTGGAAAGGGGAATGAGAAACATGAAAACATACAAACCCAATCATCGAACGTGCCTGTTTGTACTGGTGTTCCTGACGCTCATCTGCACCGCAGCCGGGGCGTTCGCCGCTGATGTCGAATTTGTAATGCACCAAATCGGTTCATTCCGCAGCGAGGCCTGTGGCGTCGCCGATTTCAACAGGGATTGGAAACCCGACATAATCGCAGGTTCGTTCTGGTACGAAAACCCGACCTGGAAGCCCCACAGATTCAGGTCCCTCGAGGACAAACTCGACCTAGACGGCAGCAAACACGCCGTTGACGAAGACGGAAAAGGCTACCGCGACGATTTCGCAAACATACCCCTCGATATCGACGGCGACGGCCTGACCGACCTCGTCACCTGTTCGTGGTTCTCGAAACGTTTCGACTGGTATCGCAACACCGGCAAAGATGACGCACCCTGGCCGATAACCGTATTCGATGAGGGCGTAAACTTCGAGACCGGTGACATCGCCGATATCGACGGCGACGGAAATCCCAGAGAGATACTCCCGCACTGCCAGGACACCAGATGGTATGAAATCGCCCCGGGCCCAGACCGCAAGCCTGCCTTGATTAGGCATATTGTCGCAACGAAAAACCTCAACTTCGGAGGCGGTGTCGGAGATATCAACGGCGATGCACGCCCCGATATTATCAGGCCCGACGCATGGTACGAGGCCCCACCGAACCCCAGAACCGGAGAATGGAAAGAGCATCCCATAGCTCTCGGAAGCCTCGAAGAGGGAAAAGCCGAACACACCCCGCAGATATTCGTCTATGACGTCGATGCCGACGGCTATAACGACATAATTACAAGCTCCGCCCACGGATACGGAATCTTCTGGTACAGGCAGATCAGACGCTCATCCACGATAACATTCGAGCAGAGAATCATCGACAAGTCATGGTCCCAGGCCCACAGCCTCGCCCTGGCCGACCTCGACCTCGACGGCGACCCAGACCTCCTCGCGGGAAAGAGATTCTACGCCCACAACGGCGCCGACCCCGGAGCCGAAGAACCGCTCGTAATCTACTGGTACGAGCTCGAAAAACCGGGCAAGTGGACCAGGCACACAATTTCAGCAGGCCAGAAAATCGGCTCGGCACTCCATATCCCCGTCTTCGATTTCGATAAGGACGGCGACTGGGACTTCGTCGTAACGGGCAAGTTCGGCGGGCCCGTACTATTCGAGAACAAACTCAGATAATCGCAACGCCGGTTTGATGAGGATATTTAGCCCTTGATTTCCTTGACGTAGATATTTTTGAACTGCAGCAGGCTCGGCGGACTCGACCACTTCCCGTCCTGCTTGCCGCCGTGATGCTGAAGCGCGATAGGTCCGCTCCGCGCGATCCCGGGAAGCTGAGCCTTGTCGATTACCTTGATCCCGTTGAGCACCACACTAACCCGGTCGCCCTTGACGGTAATCTCGAACCGGTTCCATTGACCCACAGGCTTATCGGCCTGCGTCCGGGGAGTCACGCCGGCCCGAATCTCAGCAGGCTGATTTCTGTCCGTCCGATACCCGTAAAACTCGCCGGACCCGATAGGCCAGCACCAGATATTGACCTGGTTCTTCCCGGACCCGCGAAGAAAAACCCCGCTGTCCGAATCCGGCAGAGCCATTCGCATCTCATTGCCCTTAATATCCCGGGCGTGCGTCCCGTCGGGCAGAATGTAAGGTATATTAGGATTAATATAAGGAGTTTCCTTGATTCGCCAGTCCACACGGAGAACAAAATCCCTCAAATCCTCCGTATGCCACAGGCTCTTGTCACCGGGAGCCTCGCTCTGGGCGTCGTAGTCGATAACGCCGTCGATAATTTTCCAGTGTCCGCCGTCGCCCTTCGGCGCCTTCCAGCCCGAAAAATCCCGCCCGTTAAACAACGCCCGCCAGCCCGCAGGAGCAGCGTTATCCTTCTCTTTTTCTTTGACGCCGCCGCATACACCGACAGCAGCCATACCAACGACAACCGACCAAACAAATACTCGCTTCAAATACATGGCAAAATCTCCTTAAATGCTCGAATGTCATTTCCCGCAGATACTTGAATTACTGCACAGGACTTCGTCGCCTGCGACTGCGAGAATCGACGATACCGCCGTTCAGCCTCATTTTCAACGAATTTCTCGCAGGCCGTTCGTCTGACTAATCCCCATTAACGCCCGCAAACACCCTTATTTTCAGACCTTACAGCTTGCAATCCCGACTCGAATATTGTAACATTATACAAGAGCGACAGAACGCTCCGGGCGTTTTTGGTCGGAATTTGAACTCGTGTTGCAGTGAGGGTACGAAAAGTGAAGACTTCAGGACTCAAACGCGTTATTGTACTTGTATTGCTGGTCTCGATTAGTGGCGCCCCGGCTCGGGCTGCTTCGAAGAGCGCTGCCGATCCGCTCGCCGCCGTCCCCGCCGACTGTGCCTTCTGTCTCCGAATAAACAACTTCGAATGGACCGTAAGCCAGGCGGACCAGTTCCTCGCAGGTATTTCCCCAGTGCCCCTGGGCCTCTCCATGCTGGTCAGGATGCAGTTCGGACAGATACTCGGAGACCCCCAGTTATCAGGAATAGATATGAACGCTGCCTTCGCAGCATTTGGAATGCCGATGCCCGCAGGTTCCAGCGAGCCGGTATTCGTGGCGATTCTCGTACCGGTTAAAGACTACGATGCATTGCTCGCAGCACCCAATGTCGGGCCGCCCGACGCCGACGGCATCGCAAAAATCACCGTCGCAGGCGCAGAGATAATGATCGTAACACAGGCCGGGCAATACGCACTGGTTACAGGCGCGCAGTACGCCGCAATGCTTAAAAGCACCGCTGCTGAAATCTCCTCTGCAACCACTAAAATGCTCCCGTCCCTGCCGGGGATATCGACCAGCGACGTCGCAAAAGCCCCGATTTGGCTCTATCTCGATGGCCCAAAAACCGCCGCCGCCGTAGCTCCGATGGCCTCGCAGATGGCCTCTCAGATGCCGGCTTCGCCGGGTATGTCCCCGCAAAACCAGGCCGGATCGATAATGCCCAACATGGCAAATCTGGATATTACGGTAGCGGCAAAAGACATGCCCGTCCAGTCGGTCACGTTAGGCCTCGAACCATCCCCGGATGTACTCAAAATTATGGGAAGAATCTCGGCAGTCCCGGGCTCGGAACTCGCTGATACCTTTGTGCGCAATTCCGCCAAGTTGCAGCCCCTCTTTGGAATGATAGGGGCAAAGGCCCCGGCTCAGTTGGGCCCCGACCTTGCCGCTGTCACAACCATGCTCCCGCAGGCCGCCAATGCGAATCTCGCCGGAAAGCTCGACCTGATGCAGCTTTTTGGAATCCTGGCCATGGTCGCACCGGTCCCGATGCCAAAGCTCGATCCCGCCAAACCCAGCAAGAGCGCGATGGCATACGCCGTCTCCGTCGGAGCCGGAGAAATGGCTGTCGATATTGCACTGCCGAAGGAGCATGTCATCGAGATTATAGCCGCCGCCGGCAGCGCTGACGCCGCCAACGCCGCCGATGCCGCCGCGGATACCGCCGAAATGGACATGAACACGCTCCTTAAAGAAGAACAGCCTCAAGATGACATCTCGATGATAACGGCATCCCCATTCGCCGAAGTCACCGCATCGCCGACCGACGAAATCGTCATCACTCCCATGCAGGATCAGACCAATCCGTTCGACACGGGCCTCGGCGCACTTGACGACGACGTAGCTGTCGCCGCGCCGCAGAATCAGGCCGTAAGGGTAGTCGGCGCAAGACTAATAACATTCGCCGATTTGAAGCTCGGAATATTGCCGCTCGGACAAGCTCAGGGCTATACCTTGTCACTGGTCGCCGAACTCCCCGCCCCGGCTGTCAAAATCGCCGGAGGACAAATAGAAAAAGCACTCACCGATACCGGCAAAAGCCTGCTCCAGCCTAAGCAGTGGGACCGAAGGATTAAGTTCACTCGCCTCAGCAACGACTACAAAACGGCAATCTTCGATATAGAACTGCTCCTGCCCGACCAGACTGCGACCGGACTTGAAGAACTCTCGGGAAAAATCGACTACTTAACTGCCGCAGGAACAAAGAATGTCGATTTGGGACTGATGACTTTGAAACCGGATACTCTCGGACCCGAACTTGGCGCCAGGATAGTCGCCGTCGAGGCCGACCCATACCAGAACAACGCTGCAATCGTCGCGCTCGATCTGAAACTCCCCCCGGAAGCCGTCGAGTCCGTCGAACTATACACAAAAGACGACCGCGCGATCGAAATTAGACGCCGCGGAAGCATCTCGCTCGGACAAATAACCACCGTGAAATTCTCCGTCCATGAAGAACTCCCCCAACAAGCCAGAATCGTCGTCCACACCTTCGATCAGATCCGCAAAGAACAAATGCCCTTCACGATAACGGACATCTCGCTCACGGGCAGGCCGACCAGGTAGCCACTGACTTAGACGCTCTTAGAAATTCTCGACAATCGCCGCAGTGTGTATCGCCAGCAGCATCAGATAGTCAAGATCGCTCAACTCGTAAGCTGCATCTCCCCCGGAGTTATCCAGATAAAAAACCCCGAAGCACCCGTCCGGATCCAGCACAGGCCCTATCATCGCAGAGCATATCTCTTCTCCTCCGCACTCGGCCGATACGGACGGAAAAAGCATGAAAAGACTGTTGTCCACAGCATAAGTGATCTTCTCGTTGAGACCTATATCCTCCAGAGAAAGACTCCCGCCGTGCAGAGACTTCCCCGTGTGCGACGTCATCGGACCTGCCGGCTCGACACGCAACGCGCACCAAACGTGCGATGCATCGAACTGTCGAAACATAATCGTCATGAGTGTCTGCAGAACCTGGTCAAGACCCGTAGCGTTGCAGATATCCTCCGTTGCACGAAGAAAATCCTTCGCACGACCGGCTGGCATTCGAATATCGGGAGAGTCATCCGCATGCAAATCTCGAGTTATGACCTGAACCTTCCGGGGAACCGCTACCAGCGTATCTTCGAGTTTGGTAGCCTGCTCCGATTCGCCTTCCTTGTCGAGGTCGATCTCAATTGTGAAATCCCCGATCCGAACGAGGTCGCCTGTCTCGACCTTGACCTTGTGTATGGCCTTGTCGTTCAGGTAAGTCTTGTTCGCAGAATCGAGGTCCTGAAGCATCCAGTCACCTTCGGGAAGCCGAAAAAACACCGCATGTTGACGCGAAACCTTCATGTCAGGCAGAAAAACCTGGCTGTTTGGCCCCCGACCGATATGAATCGGCCCTGCGCTGAACCGCAGTCGGTTCGAGCCGCCGCCGTCTTGTTTCACGACAAGTTGCATAAAACATACTCCGCTAACGCCGTCGTTCACTATTTATACCGATTCTCACGCATTTTGTTCGACTTGTCAACACCGCTGTATCATCATAAAAAACCCGTCAGGACACCCTTTATAGGGCCAAACCGTCACCCCAAATCCGCCGGGCTTGACTTATTGCGGAAAATGCAATATAATAGTATCGCATGGATGTGTGGCCGCAACCGCTATGCATTTGCTTCTGCAAAGGGGGCCTTTCGTCTGAAACGGCGTTCAAAGTAATATACCTGCTGGTCGTTCATAAACGGAGGATGTGGGATGAAACGTGCGATAATGCTCGCGATGGTAATAGCAGTCTCGCTTGCTGCAGGCGCCCTCTACGCCCAGGGATTGCGCCTGAGACTCGGCCCCGAACAAATCGTGGATGCAAACGGCATCCAAATCGAAATCCCCGGATACTCCGTCCCGTCATTCGAAGACTGGAACAACGACGGCCTTAAAGACCTCATCGTAGGAGAGGGCAAGTCACTCGTCCCCGGAAAAGTACGAATCTACATTAACGACGGTAATCAAACAGAGCCTCACTTCGATGCGTATTTCTACGCCCAGTCCGAGGGTGAAGACCTCGCCTGTACGCCGTCGGGATGCCTTGGATGTTTTCCGCGGGTGGTCTATTGGGACGCCGACGCACGAAAAGACCTCCTCGTAGGACAAGCTGACGGAAAAATCCAGATATTCCTCAACAATGCAACAGACGAAAACCCTGCTTTCTACGCCGGAACTTTCCTGCAGGTCGGACAACCTGGCGCAAAAACCAATATCGACGTCGGTGATCGGGCAACGCCAACCGTTGTGGACTGGAACAATGACGGTCTCAGAGACCTGATCGTAGGTTCACGCTACGGCCAAATATATCTCTACATAAACGAAGGAACCGATACCGCCCCCGACTATCGCACGACAGCATTCGTCCGGCAAAATGGAGCCAACCTTGATGTCCCCGCGGACCGCTCCAGCCCTGTCGTAATGGACCTCGATGGAGACGGAAAAAAGGACATCCTCACGGGAAACACGAACGGCCAAATCTTCTTCTACACAAATACCGGAACGGATGCAGACCCGAACTTCGCCGGATATGTGCCGGTCACCGCGGACGGAACAGCAATTGACCTTGCCGGTACCCCGCGGTCAAGACCATTCGTTTGTGACTGGAATGGCGACGGCTACCCCGATCTCTTGGTTGGAGCAATGGTCAATCTAACTACCGGCTTTGTCCACCTCTACAAGAGCATCCCCCAGCCGGGAGACCTGGACAAGGACTACGACGTCGATTCCGCAGACTTCGCACTGTTCGCGCTATACTTCGGCTTTGAAGCCTGCGGCCCCTGCAATGGCGCCGACCTCACCGAAGACACCGCTGTGGACATGAGAGACCTCCTCGAATTCTCAAACCTCTACCTCGAGGGGGTCGATTGAAAGAAATTGCCCTGAGACGTTGGAGTTCGCCGCCTGGGTGACCTTTCGCCTCGAATTTAACGCCCGTTCTTAATGCTCAGGCCGAACCTGGGACTCAAGCAAAACCCGTACAGACTCTCCGTCCCGGCAAATGTCCGATTATGAGACCTTTGAAGACCAAGACCTTGATTTTACAGGAGCCTTCTGGTAGAATTGCCGATGATGTATATCGAGAAGTTTGTCTTCTCAATAGTACGATCTGGAGATAACCGGGCACGTCGGTTGCCGGCCCCGTATCCCAGGCATCAAATCAAGGATGGCGCTTTTTCAAGCAAGCTTTGCGGGCTTGGCGATAAGGTGGTGGTGCTCGTACGCGTCCTTCGCCGTCCTTGACCAATTCCGCAGGCTGCAGGGAATGATTCCGAACGAAAAGTACTTTTGGTCTTGGCGCTTTGATGCACAAACCGAACGCCCATCTTGTTGGCCGTGCCGCATCGGCGATTATGGCCCTGGCCTTATTCGCCGGCTCGACACTTGGTGACTATCAGCAGCAGCCCGGGAATGACACTTCCCTCCGCCTGCCGCAGACCGTCGCCGGCGCAGCGACACTGACCATAGAATATCCCTTCGACGGCGCCCTCTTCCCATCTGACATCGCCGCACCGACCTTCATATGGAAGGACACAAATCCCTACTCTCACGCATGGCGTGTCATTATCAAATTTCAGGATGACCGGCAAAACATAGAATCCGTCACGCGTCAAACCCGCTGGACACCAGAACCGCAAGTGTGGCAGGATATGAAAAAACGCTCTCGCCCAAACCAGGCGACCGTTACTATCCTGGCTCTCAGCGGCGATACCCCGCCGAAAACCCTCTCCAAAGCGCAAATTACATTCGAGACATCGGCCCACGCCGTCGAGGCGCCCATATTCTTCAGGGAGGTCAACCTCCCGTTTGTCGATGCCGTCAAAGACCCTTCGCACATCCGCTGGCGGTTCGGCGGCGTCTCCTCGCAACAGCAGCCACCCGTCGTCCTGGAAAAGCTCCCCGTCTGCGGAAATTGTCACTCCTTCTCTGCCGATGCCGACGTCCTCGGAATGGACGTCGATTACGCCAACGACAAGGGATCATACGCTATCGTCCCAATCGAACAAAAGATGGTCCTCGATAAGAGCACGATCATAACATGGAGCGACTATAACAGAGACGACAAGGAAGTGACATTTGGATTGCTATCCCAGGTCTCTCCCGACGGTAGATATGTCGTCAGCACCGTAAAGGATGAATCCGTATTCGTCCCGAAGCCTGGACTCGAATTCTCGCAGCTCTTCTTCCCGATAAAGGGAATCCTCTGCATATACGACAGGCAGCAGCGAACATTCGCCGCCTTGCCCGGTGCCGACGACCCGTACCTCGTCCAGAGCAATCCGACATGGAGCCCCGATGGAAAGTACATCGTTTTCGCCGCAAGCGAGGCATACAAACTAAAACGAACCGGACCGCGAAAAGTCCTCCTTACAGGCGACGAATGCTGGGAATTCCTCGAACAGGGAAAGCCCTTCAAGTTCGACCTCTACAGGATACCGTTTAACGGCGGAAAAGGAGGCAAAGCCGAGCCGCTCGAAGGAGCTTCCTTCAACGGCATGAGCAACTTCTTCGCAAGATACTCCCCCGACGGAAAATGGATAGTCTTCTGCAAGGCCGAAAACTATATGCTCCTCCAGCCCGACAGCAAGCTTTACATAATCCCCGCCGAGGGAGGCCAGGCAAGGAAATTGCTCGCAAACACCGTCAGGATGAACTCATGGCACAGCTTCTCACCCAACGGCAAGTGGCTCGTCTTCTCCGCAAAGCCCAACTCCCCCTACACCCAACTGTTCCTAACCCATATCGACGAAATGGGTCGAAGCACCCCGCCCGTCGTCTTGGATCGCTTCACAGCACCCGACCGGGCGGCGAACATACCCGAATTCGTCAATATTGACGCTTATGCAATCGAGACTATCCGCGAACAATTCGTTGACGACCTCTCATATATCAGGGCCGCAAGAGAGTTCATGAAGGCCGAGGATTACGCCGGCGTCGAACGGCAGTGCAGAAAGGCCCTCGAAATAAACCCCCAAAATCCCGATGCCTACTGCCATCTCGGCCTCGCCCTCTTCCACTTGGGAAAGCCGGACGAAGCCGTAAAACACTGGACCCGCACCGTTGAACTCGACCCAAACAACGTAGAGGCATACTGCAATCTCGCGCAAGCGATGATTCGCAGCCGGAAGAATGACCAGGCCGCCGCCTACTTCAGGAAGGTCCTGAGCATAAAGCCGGACCACGTCCAGGCGCAGGCCAACCTCGGAGCGCTGCTGCTGGCCGAAGGAAACATCGAACAGGCAGTGACATGCCTCAACGAGGCTGTCCGACTCGACCCCAACAACGTCGATGCCCACTACAACCTCGCACAGGCAATGTTTCACTACAACAGAAACGACCAGGCTGTAACACACCTGCTCGCAATTGTCCGACTCGAACCCGACGACGCCGAAGCGCATAATCTTTTGGCGACCGCATTTGCTCGACAGAAGAAAATCGACCGGGCCCTTGAACATTGGCTCCGCGTAATCGAAATCGACCCCAACAACACCAATGCACGCTACAACGTCGGTCACGCCATGGCCGGGCAGGGCAAAATCGACGAAGCAATTAACCACTGGTCCGAAGTCATACGCCTCGATCCCGCCAACATCGCCGCGAGGTACAATCTTGCCCTCGCACTGACCGGCAGCGAAAAACACGACCAGGCCGTTGCCCACTGGCTCGAATTTCTAAAAGCCAGGCCAAACCACCCGGTTGCCCTGATGAACATCGCAGCCGGCTATGCCGCAACAGGCCGGCGCGAAAAAGCCCTCGCCGCCCTCGAAAAGGCACGCGACCTCGCGCGTTCCGCCCCCGACCCGGACTTGGCCGCCCAAATTACAAAACGAATCGAACTGCTCGCAGCAGAGCAGCCCGCCGCCCAATAGCAATAACCCCGCCAATCCCATCCACTCATTAACCCATTTACTCATCTACTCATTCCCCCCTTTGTCATTCCGACCTGTCCCTAAGGGAGCGAAGCCCTCCCCCATCCCCAAATTAGCCCCCTGCACCGCAGGGGGTTCTCTTCCATCTCGCCAAACTAAGAACCCAAAACAAAAAACTACTTCTTCCCCAGCCTTTTTCTTGCTTATCCTTGCTTCACCGCTAAAATATTCTTAAGGCTTGGGATTGCCAGACAATTGCCTTTTGCATCGATAGAAAGGAGTCTATGCCGCCGAGCGACGAACATCTCTTCCCGCAGATCAATACCGCTCGATACGGTGCCGCCCGTCGCAAACGCCCTTTATTCCTTCCTAATCTACTCAAAGACCGTTCCACGGATAGACGCCTTGAAGGCCCCGCCCGCGACAAAGCCCATGAAATAATATGCAAATGGGCCGACCTCGAATCCTCCGGAAAGCTCCGCAAGGAAAAGGAGACCTCGCTCGAAGCAGAATTCCTCACCCAGGTCTTCGGTGAAGCCCTGGACTACACTCTCTTTTCCGACGGCCTCGACCACTGGAACCTCAAGCCAAAATTCTCCGTCAACGGCGGCGAGGCCGACGCCGCTATCGGCCTTTTCCAATCCGCCCGGCCAGCAGTCCCCCGCGCCGTAATAGAACTCAAAGGCCCTACGGCCAATCTCGACCGCGATAAATCCAACGGAAGAACCCCCGTCCAGCAATGCTGGGACTACCTCAATGCCCTCCCCGATTGCCCCTGGGGCATTGTCTCGAACATAGTCAGCTTTCGCCTATACCACAGAAACCAAACCCCGAAAATCTACGAACTTTTCACCCTCCAGGACCTCCGCAGAGAAGATGAATTCCTCCGCTTCTACTACATCTTCCAGAAAAACGGTCTCCTCCCTGCCGCCCCCGGCCAGACCCCGCGAGCAGACCAACTCCTCGAACAAGCCGCCAACCGCCAGAAGCAGGTTGGCGACGATCTATACGACTACTACCACGACAACAGAATCCGACTGATCCGCCACCTCACATCCCCGCCGCGCAATAAGACACTCGACCAGGCAATACCTGTCGCGCAAAAACTAATCGACAGAATCATATTCGTTGCATTCTGCGAAGACCGCGGATTACTCCCCGATAGATCAATCTTCAAGGCATGGGACCGCCTCCCTCCATTTTCCCGTGTCACAAACCCCCGCTGGCGGAACTTCCTCGACCTCTTCCATTCTATCGACAAAGGCTCACCCGACGGGCAAATCCCCCCCTACAACGGCGGCCTCTTTCGCCCGGACCCCGATGTGGACGACCTCGACCTCGAAGACGACTGGACGGACTTCTTCAAGAGCATCGGAGCCTATGATTTCCAGCACGAAATCAACGTCGATATCCTCGGCCACCTCTTCGAAAAATCTATCAACGACATCGAAAAAATCCGACTCGCAGGGCTCTGGCTCACTAAGGATGAACCGGAACCTGCCCCCAAAATGCCTAAGTCCGCCGAGCGAAAAAGAGCCGGAATATACTATACGCCCCCCGAATTCACCGAATTCATCGTCAATAACACGCTCGCAAAACTCGCAGAAGACAAAATCGACGCCGTCGCCCAAAAATACGCCATCAATATCGATGACATCCTGATCTCTCGGCGAAATGGCAACATCGCTAAGTTTGCCTTGGAAGCATTTGAAGCACTCCGCGAAATAAAAGTTCTCGACCCGGCCTGCGGCAGCGGAGCATTTCTCATCCAGGCATATGACGCACTCGAAAATAAATATCTCGACCTCGCAGAGGCCCTCGCCCTCACAGACCCCCGCCGCGCCCAAGAGCTGAAAGACGCAATCCCAGACTACATCCTCCACGACAATCTCTTCGGAGTGGACCTCTCCCCCGAAGCCGTCGAAATCACACAACTCGCCCTCTGGCTCCGCTCCGCAAACAAGGGAAAATCACTTGCTGACCTCTCCGCCAACATCGTCTGCGGAAACTCCCTCGTCTCCGACCCCCAAGTCAACCCCCGCGCGATGGATTGGCGAGATACCTTCCCTCAGATCTTTTCGCGAGAAACCCCCGGCTTCGACTGCGTAGTCGGAAATCCGCCATGGGAAAGAATGAAGCTCCAGGAAAGAGAATTTTTCGATACTGTGTGTCCCGAAATCGCCTCCGCCCCCAGCGCAGCCAAACGACGCGCCCTCATCGCGCAACTCGAAAAGACCAATCCCGACCTGTACAGCCGCTACACCGCCGCAAAAAAAGCCGCAGAAACCGCCCTCGCACACGTCCGCGCCTCCGGCCGATTCCCCCTCACAGCCAAAGGCGACATAAATACATACGCCCTCTTCGCAGAGCTCGCCCGCTCCCTCGTCGCCCCTGCAGGCCGCGTCGGTATCCTCGTCCCCTCTGGAATCGCAACAGAAAAGACAACCAAAGATTTCTTCCAAGAACTCGTGGACTCAAACTCAATATCTGCCCTATATGACTTTGAAAACAAAGCACCTATTTTCCCCGATGTTCATCGTTCATACAAGTTCTGCATGCTCCTCTTCGGAGGGACAGCCCGTGAGTCACAAACGGCCGATTTCGTCTTCTTTGCCCACAGGATGGAAGAGCTTCGTGATAATCGGCGACACATAACTTTGTCGCCCCAAGACATCAATCTCCTCAATCCTAATACAAAAACCTGTCCCGTTTTTTACACCCAGCGAGACGCTGACCTTGCCAAAGCTATATACAAGCGCGTTCCCGTGCTTGTCGATAAAAACCGCAAAGAAGGTGGCAACCCCTGGGAAATCAAATTCTTCAGAATGTTCGATCAGACCAACGACGCGGAACTCTTCCACACTCCCGAAAGGCTGGAAGCTCTTGATTTCAAATGCTCAGGTAATGTTTGGAGGAAGCGAAAAGAGAGATTTCTCCCTCTATACGAAGCAAAGATGTTTAGGCAATATGACCATAGATTTGGCGCCGTCTATATCAAGAAAGAGAACTGGATCAACCAAGGCCAGACCGTCGAGACTTCTCTTGTTGAACACCAGAATCCAGAGTTTTCAGTCCTTCCCCGATGGTGGGCATCAGAATCGATAATACTCGAAAGAACCATCTCTCCTGCTCCTCCGGTTCTTCTCGCGTTCAGAAACGTCACTCGTGCTACGGACACGCGGACTGTTATTGCCTCCTTCATTCCGCTGGCAGGCGTCATAAACTCAGCCCCACTTATCCTCTGTCCCCCTCGAATTTCACCCAGCCTTCAGTGCTGCCTGCTGGGCAATCTGAACGCATTGCCACTTGATTATATTGCGAAGCGCAAGATCGCGAACATAAACCTCAACTTCTTCTTTGTTGAACAATTCCCGATGTTTGCCCCCGACTTCTATCAGCAGAAATGCCCCTGGTCCCCTCGCACGACTCTGGAGAAATGGATCAGTAATCGCGTGCTCAACTTGACCTGCACCGCAAACGACATGATCCCCCTCGCCGAGGCCTGCGGCTTCGACCCGCCCGTCCGCAGGTGGGACCCCGCCGAACGAGCCGACCTCATGGCCCAGCTCGACGCCGCATATTTCATCCTCTACGAAATCCCCCGAGACGACGTCGAGTACATCCTCTCGACCTTCGCCGGCATCCGCAAGCAACGCGAAGGCGCATTCGCAGGCTCAACCACCCACGACAAAATCCTCCACCATTACGACGCCCTCAATGCCAAATCAAAATAATCCGCGTGAATTTATCCCATAGGGAGCGTCCCTCGTCCTTCGTATCTCTGTCCTCCGTCCTCTGTCCTCCATTTTCCGCCCCCCCCTCGCCATCAGAACAGCCGGTTTCAGACATCTTCAAAAATCGCCCGACCCGTCGGCCGGGTGGACGAAGCCAAACCCCGTGACAAACCTCGCTTCACGCTTCAATACTCCGCCGCAAAACAAGCTCTGTTACCTATTGCTAACAAAGCCCCGCCGGCCTACTCATTTACCCACCGTCATTGCGAGGCCGCGCAGCGGCCGTGGCAATCTCGTCTTTACCCTTTTTCTCTTCCTATCTGCGTTCTCAGCGTTCTCTGCGGTAAATCTCCTCGTTTTGGTCATTCAGATATTTGAATTTGGGATTTGTTTCGGATTTAGAGCTTAGGATTTCGGATTTCCCGCCTCCCGTCCTCTGTCCTCTGTTTTCCTATCTCTGCGCTCTCTCCGTAAGTCCCGGAAGTCCCGTAAGGGACACCTCTGTACGTCGTCAGCAAGAATGAGACAAAAAGGTCTCTGAATTAGGAGACGATTTCGGCTCCGTTTGTCAT
>JAFGCD010000016.1 GCA_016932835.1 Sedimentisphaerales bacterium | reverse complement strand
TGTCGTGCCGACGAAACAAAAAGCGATTGCATGGCTGATGCAAGTCCCGGTAGAAACCACAAACCGGCAGCATTCGCAGGACGTGTAGTTGAGATTCATCCTCCCAACAGGCTGCCGATCTGGAAAACTAAAAGCGCCGCCACATATGCCAGGGCTGTCAGACCGAAAAACTGAAATGCCGCCCATCCCCACGAATTAGTCTCCTGCCTGGTCATCGCAACCGTAGCCACGCACGGCGTAGCAATCAGACAGAACAACATTACACAAAATGCTGTCAACGGCGAGTAAGCCGCCTGCAGTTGTTTCCTCAGATTCCTCGTTCCATCCTCCGTGCTGCCCACGGCATAAATAATCCCTAACTGAGACACAAAAACTTCTTTCGCTGCGGTTGCGCCTATTAGTGCAGTGCCGATCTTCCAATCGAACCCCAGCGGCCTGATGGCAGGCTCGATCGCCTGGCCGAGCCGCCCCACCACCGAATGTTTCAGTTGCGCCTGCCGGGCCGCTTCAGCATCCAGTCCTGCAAGCGAATCGGCCGAAGCTCTCGGAAAGTTCATAGCAACCCACAAAATAATAGAGATCGCCAGAATAATCGTACCCGCTTTTCGCAGGTACAACCATCCCCGCTGCCACATATGGACGAAAATAGACTTCGTAGTCGGCATGCGGTATGGCGGCAATTCCATCACAAAAGGCGTCGTCTCGCCCTTGAAAACCGTCAGGCGCAAGACCTTGGCACAGGCAACCGCAAGGACAATCCCTATAAGGTAAATCACCCAGAGCATCAGAGCCTGCGTCCTTACCGTCAAAATGCCCGCATGCAGGACAACATTATCCGCAAAAAAGGCCGGTATGATGAGCATGTAAATCGTCAGACGTGCCCCGCAGCTAAAAAGAGGGATTACCATAATCGTCGTAAGCCTGCTCCGCCTGTTTTCGAGTATCCGTGTGGCCATGATCGCCGGAACCGAACAGCCGAAACCAATCAGCATCGGTATGAAGCTCTTGCCGTGCAGCCCTATCTTGTGCATTATCCGATCCATGATGAACGCAGCCCTGGCCATGTAGCCGGAGTCTTCCAGCAAAGCAATAACCGAGAACAACAGAAGGATGTTCGGCAGGAATACGATCACACCGCCGACACCGCCAATAATGCCGTCCACTAAAAGTAACTTGATCGCACTCTCACTCCCCGCAGGCCATAGCCCACCTATCCCGCTGCCGGCCCATTGGAAAAAATACTCGAGCCACCCCATAGGGTATCGGCCGATTTTGAATGTCAAAAAGAAAACAAAATACATCAATGCCAAAAAAATCGGCAGGCCCAGAATGCGATTCGTTATGACAGCGTCTATCATGTCGCTGGCGCTGTGACGCGATTCGACGGTACTCTCGATAGTCTCCTGACACGCGCCGGATATGAACCCGTAACGGCGATCGGCAATTACGATTTCCGGCTCATCGCTGAATATCTCCCGCAGGTGTTCGACGCTTGCCTTCGTCGCGGCCAGCACATCAGGGCTTGCTACCCGCTCGGCAATGTCGGCATCCTCCTCAATCAGCTTCAAAGCAAGCCACCTCGACCCGTATTTCGCCGCCGTCGCAGACGCCTTCTCCTCGATGATTCTCTCGAGCTTCGCCATCTCGTCTTCAATCTCGCTGCCGTAATGGACCATGTGAGGATGTCGCTCGCCACAACCCTCCGCAATGTCACAAATCGCTTCAAGCAGCGCCTCTTTGCCTTTGGCCTTGTTGCCGACCGTAGGCACAATCGGTGCTCCAAGCAGCATCGATAACTGTTCAATGTCAAACCGCAGACCTCTCTGCTCGGCGATATCGCTCATATTGAAGGCCAGAACCAGAGGAACGTCAAGTTCGATCAACTGTGTCGCCAGATACAGGTGTCGCTCGATATTTGATGCATCCACTACATCGACGACAACATCCGGACGATCATTGATGATGAAATTCCGGGCGACGAGTTCTTCAACCGAATACGCCGTAAGACTGTAAGTGCCCGGCAGATCCACAAACGTAAACTCGTAATCACCGTACCTGCAGACCCCCTCCACCTTCTCCACAGTCACACCAGGATAATTGCCTACGTGCTGGTGAGCGCCTGTGAGCATGTTGAAAATGCTGCTCTTGCCGCTGTTCGGGTTGCCCGCTAATGCCACCGTCATCTTCTTCATAAGAGCAATCCCCGAATAATAGAAACGCCCGCCGCTGGTTATACGAGAGAAAAACCGACCTGCAGCAAAAACAACTGAAGTTTACTTCGCCATGATTTTATCAGCCATACCCCTTCCGAGCATGACTTTGGCCCCTCGAACCGATACTACAAAGGGGCCGGGATGATTGTTGCTAACTACGGTAACCTCCGTATCTCGCACAAGCCCCATCGCCGCCAGCCGGTTGTTCAAGCCGCGACCGGCGTCAATTCGTCCAATCTTCACTGTTTCCCCCACCCCGATCATAGACAGCGGTATCCCCGCCTTACTATCCGCATCTCCTTTCGCCATGATACGAGCCTCGCCTTCAGCCAAGGTCCTGCTTTTACAGAAGTCCCTGAACTTACCCACAAGATCGTCACCCCTGCCCTTAAAACCGGATACGAACTCCGTAAACAACAACAGCCTGCCCATTATTTCAGGGCCAAGAACATGCTCCGCTTTACAGGCAGCCTTCTGAGCAATATCTCTTTTAATACCAAGAATCCCCTCGAAAAACGACTTGAGGATATCGTGTTTCCTGGCAATCTCAGCGGCGGCCGCTCGACCAACATCCGTCAGGGTAACATGCCCGTAAGGCTCGTAATTGGCAAGTCCCTTGTCCTTGAGCAGCTTCAAAGCACCCGTAACAGAGGATTTGGAGACTTTCAGCATTCCCGCTATGTCCTTGCTGCGCGCAATACCCGATTCTTCAGACAGATTGAAGATCGCTTCAATATAGTCCTCGAGAGATGCGCTAAGCTCAATTTTCTCTGGCTTGGCCATATATATCGCTCCATAGTTCAATTCTCAATATAGTTAGTTGTGCCTAACTTTGCAAGTAAATTCCACAAATTTTATCCGGGAGCAACCAGACAGCCAAAAACACCACAAAATCCCTCATTTCCGTTCACTCCGCAGAGCCACAAAGAGCATTTACACGCAGAAAAAGAGTTGCTTTACTCAAGTCATTCGGTAAAATGGCCTCTCCAACGGGGCGTGGCGCAGTTTGGTAGCGCGCTTGACTGGGGGTCAAGAGGTCGCTGGTTCAAGTCCAGTCGCCCCGATTTTGCCGCGGATATACACTCCTTCTACACTTGCCCCCCGCTACTCCTTCTGAGCCCTGTGCGATTTATCCCCCTTCAATATCGCGTATGCGAGAACAACGAGCAGAACAATCGCAGAACCCTGCTTGACAAAATTCGGCAGCATCCAGCTTTGAGCACCGGCAATCCCGAGCTGGAAACTTCCAATGATACGGTCGAGAGTAATGCCGGCCGCAAGCGCGCAGAAAGCGACGCTGCCAAGATAGATTATCGCAGTTCTTCGGCCAAGAACTCTCCATATCGTTACGAAAGAGGCGGCGTTTGTCGCAGGACCGGTCATAAGGAAAACCAAGGCAGCACCCGGTGTAAGCCCCTTAAGAATCAACGCTGCCGCAACGGGAACAGAAGCCGTCGCACAGACATAAACCGGAATACCAAGAAACATCATAATGACCATTGCAACGATAGGGCGCCCCAGCTTATCGGCGAAGTAGTCATCCGGAACAACCGTCGAGATAATAGCCGCTACTGCCAGACCCACAAGCATGGCCTTGCCGATATCTTGAGGCAGAGTCAAAAAACCATACTTCAATGCCCTTCGCACTTCGCCGCTCCGGGCAGCCGATACGCAGCATTCATCGGTGCATGGTTTTGGCCTCTCCTGCTCCGGGCCCTTCGCCTCGAAAACATTCACGAGTTCGCCGCCTATGATCCCGGTCGCAAAAGCCGCAATCGGCCTGAATATCGCGAAAACCGGGCCAAGAAGGCTCAGCGTAACGAAAATGCTGTCAACGCCGGTCTGCGGAGTGGAAAGCAGAAATGATATCGTAGAGCCTCTGCTTGCCCCGTGCTTGTGCAGCGACATCGACACCGGAATCACCCCGCACGAGCAAAGTGGAAGCGGCACACCGAAAACCGATGCCTTAAGCAGAGGCCAGACCCCCCTGCCGCCGAGATGCCTTTCAACGAATGACTGCGAAACCAGAACGCTCAACACGCCAGCTACGAAAAATCCAAACAGCAAATATGGAGACATCTCCGCTACGGTTGACCAGAACTCACCGGCAATCCTTGAAAATTCAGCCATAACCTGCCGCCCCCTGAAATGAACGCGCAACACAACTCACGACTCAATCGTCTCTCGCTTGCATATTTCCCCGTTGATACCGATCGTAATGTCGTCGAAGGAAATTGTAACACCGCTGCGGCCTATCGCTTCACGGGCGATATGCGTCAAGCCGGAACAGCACGGAACCTCCATATGAACAACGCTCAGACTTTTGAGCTTGTTGGACTTCAGTATTGCGGCGACTTTCTCGATGTAGGATTCGACATTGCCAAACTTCGGACAACCGACCGCAACACTGTGGTCTTTAAGTATCTTGTTGTGGAAATCACCCATTGCAAAGGGCACACAATCGGCAACCAGCAACAGATCCGCATCGGCAAAACAGGGCATTGTCGGCGAAACAAGGTTCAAGAGTATCGGCCAATGCGAAAGCTGCGACCCGCCGCACGACCCATCCGACTGCACCGCCGCACTGCCGGGCTTGATCTCTCTTGGCACCAAACCCGGACAAACAGGGACGGACGGCTGTGCTGCATGACCCTGCTCGGCCAGATGTGCCTTTGTAGCCTCTTTATCGAAATCAGCGGCCTCCCGCTGCTCGATAGTTATCGCGCCCTCCGGACAAGTCCCCAGGCAAGCACCCAGCCCGTCGCAGTAGATTTCACTTACGAGCTTTGCCTTCCCGTCGATTATCTCTATTGCGCCTTCGGCGCATGCGATAACGCACTGGCCGCAGCCGTTGCATTTCTCTTCGTCTATTCGAACAATGTTTCGCATAACCATGCTACGGTGCCGCCGACGACATTGTTCGCCCGCAGGCTATTTTCCGAATTCCGGCTTGGTTGTATCGCCTCCCGAACCCTTAACCTCGAATATTTTCGCCGGCTGGCCGCTCTTTAGAAGAGCTTCCGCCTGCTCTTCGATTTCCATAAGTCCTTTCTTCAGTTCGTAGAAACCATGCCACCAGGCGTAGTCGGGCGCCATCATAGCGGCGCCGAATCTCGCGCGACGACCTTCGTGATGCCATAGCTCGTACATATCGATTTCCAGTTTCTCATCGAGCGGCTTGTCCTTGCTGAGCAGTTTCTTCTCGTAGAGATCGTCGATAATCTCTTTGGCAGGCTTGTAATAGACCTCGTTGTAGTTATCTACGGCCACGTCGAATCGGAAAAAGTGGCCTCTGGTCCACGTTTTCGAATGACACGCGTAGCACACTTTCTCCATCTTCATGCGCTCCCGCTTCGGATTGTGATCGACCGCAGGCCAAGCCTCGAAATCCCCCGGCCTGACCGTAAGCGGGGCCTGAGTCTCCCAGGCAAGCCGCTCCGTGACATCATGCGAAGTGGCAACGTCGCTTACGCCGGACATGTGACATGTCGAACACGTCGGAGAACGGTAATCGACCCCGGGAGTCCACATCCCCGCAGCAGCACCCCAGTTCCAGCCATCGCCTTCCGCATGATAAATCGCACCGTGCTTCGATTCATCATATATCTCAACTTGAGGATGATCGGGGCCAAGGTGACACTGCCCGCACGCCTCCGGCTTCCTCGATTCCGCCAGGGAAAATTTGTGCCTCGTATGACAACTCGAACAACTCCCCTTGCTCCCGTCGGGATTGATACGTCCAACACCGACATTCGGCCACGCCTGCTTATCGAACCGGCCCCCTTCTAATTTCACAATACTCCCATGACAATGAGAACAACCCGTCGTTCGTTCTACTTCGTTGTTAAGCCCGTGATTCAGCCACGGATCGATCTTCCAGATAAGCTCAAGCGTGTTGGCGTGTTTGCTCCTGGCATACTCGGCGGCCTCCGAAGGATGACACCGCGAACAGTCTTTCGGCGAGACGACGGGGCTGATCCTCGTCTCACCAAATGTCAGGTGGGCCTTGCTTACGTCGGTATCAGCAGCGCCGGCGCCGTGGCAGTCAAGGCATGTAACGTTGGCGTGAGCATGGCGGCTCGCCGCCCAATCGGCCACGATACCCTTGGTCTGTTCCGCATGGCATTCGATACAGCCCCGGCCCTCTTCGGAAAGGCCGCGCTCTATACGATACTCCTTCAAGCCGGGCATAGCCGCAACAGAACCGGCCTCAGCCCCCGCAGCGACAGACAGTGCAATGCTCACAACCAGTAGAAAAACTACACGAAAAATACCTTTGGGAGAATTCATACCTGCAATCCTTTCCATACTCACGGTGAGAAGAGTTTTTCATGACGTTGGTGTCCGGCATCTTCATGGCACTCGACACACCTGTTTTCCGGCTCATCAGGCGCGCTCAACGCCGCCAAATGCGCCTTTCTTGCTGACGAAGAGCCCGGCTTGACCAGCAGGCTGTCGTGGCAATGCTCGCACCTGCTGTTCGATATATGCTCGCGAACACGCTCACGCACCTTCTCGACATCGTACTCACCGCCGAAAAAGTGGTAGTAGCCGTCCTTGGCGCCTTCGTATGATTTCGCCGCCAGATGGCTGAAAAAGTACTCCTTCGGCGGCAGGTGGCAGTCAATGCAATCAACCCGAAAACCGTACTTATTCGCGCCGTGCGTAGAAAGCTCCCAAGTCCTGTAAGAAACGCCCATTTCGTGGCACAAAGCACCGCAAAACTCGTTTTTCGATGTCGGCCCAAGCATAGCGCCGATCAAAAGAAATGCCAGCAGCGCGCACGCAAAGCCCGCCACGAACGCCTTCCCATGCCGGCGAAAAAGGCCCCATAAGGCACGCGCCGACTTCTTTAAGAATGATCCAGTTTTCATACCGCCACAGTATAGCGGGTTATTTCAGGAATTCAAGATTTCTGCCAAATCTTTATCGACGTCCCCTATCGGCTTGATTCCATACTTCTCTACCAGAACATTCAGGACATTCGGGCTGACAAAGGCGGGAAGGCTCGGCCCGAGCCGAATGTTCTTGATTCCAAGATGCAGAAGCGTCAAAAGGATAGCCACTGCCTTCTGCTCGTACCAGGAGACGATCAGTGACAGCGGCAGGTCATTGACCCCGCAATTGAACGCCTCCGCCAGAGCCATAGCTATCTTCACCACTGAATAGCAGTCGTTGCACTGCCCGGTGTCGATCAGTCGCGGAATGCCGTCAATATCCCCGTAGTCGCGGGCGTTTATTCGATACTTCCCGCAGGCAGCGGTCAGGATTACGCAATCTTCCGGAACTTTCTCGGCAAATTCGCTGAAGTAATTACGTCCCGGCTTGGCGCCGTCGCAGCCCCCGATGAAGAAAAAGTGACGTATTTTACCCGCCTTCACAGCCTCGACGATCTTCCCCGCAAGGCCGAGAACAGCAGTATAGTGGAAACCGGTCGTCAGCGTGCCGGCAGGATTTCCCTTCAACGGCGCCGAAGACAGCGCCTTTGCAATAACCTCGCTGAAATCCTTCCCCTTGATATGCGTGACGCCGTCGCAGCCCGCTATGCCGCACGTGAATATCCTATCCTTATACGAATCCTTCGGGAGCATGATGCAGTTCGTTGTAACCAGAATCGCGCCGCTGAACTCCTCGAACTCCTTCTTCTGATTCTGCCATGCCGTCCCGTAATTACCGACGAGATGCTTGAATCTCCTGAGTTCCGGATATCCGTGAGCAGGCAGCATCTCACCGTGCGTGTAAATATTGATGCCCTTGCCCTCGGTCTGTTTGAGCAGCTCATGCAGATCGAGCAGGTCGTGTCCCGTGACCACGATGCCGGGCCCGACCTTGGTCCCGCGCGCGACCGTAGCAGGAGTCGGATTGCCGAACGTCGAAGTGTGAGCATTGTTAAGCATCTCCATAACCCGCAGGTTCATCTCGCCCGCTTTGAGGACGAGTTCGAGATGGCGATTCAGATCGAAGTCGACATTCGTCAACGTCGCGAACATCGCCTCGTGCATGAATGCGTCAACCTCTTCGTCTCTTTGCCCCAGTTCACGGGCATGATACGCATAAGCGGCAATACCCTTAAGCGCGAATATCAGCGTGTCCTGCAGGCTTTGGATATCTTCGTCCTTGCCGCAGACTCCGACTTTCGTACATCCTTTACCGCCCGCGGTTTGCTCGCATTGATAACAAAACATAAATTCCCCTTTCACTTTCATTCCTGTATTGAACTGATACTATTTGTCCGTTCCGAATATTTCTTTCATGCGCAGCCCCCCGCCGGGCTCTCCCGCTGACCCAATACCGATACACTGTTCCGCATGTCGGCACCATTCCGCGCAGCCAAGATCAATTTTGGGATTCATAACGACCTGCCCGCAGTTCCGGCATGTGAGCCTGGGCTCGTCCTTGAAAAACTCCACCGCGCAGCCGCAGCCGGGGCACTTCACCTCGAAAATATCTTCCGGCTTCCAGTTTCTCTGATCCTGTCCCGTACACCTGAACATCGCTTAAGCTCCCGCTTTTCCGAAAATCATACTTTGGTGCGTATCATCGTCAACAACATTTTGAATCTTTCATTCGCAGCGACCGAATGTGGTGCGTTGCCCGGCATAATAATCACCCTGCCCGCCGCAACTTCGTTTGCGAGACCGTTAATCGTTACCGTGGCCGTCCCGTCAAGCACCTGAACTACGGCGTCGTAAGGAGTCGTATGCTCGCTCAGCTTCTGGCCCTTGTCGAAGGCAAACAGCGTAATCGTACCCGCCGGTTTGTCGAGTATCGTCTTGCTGACAATTGAATCTGCCGAGTAGTCAATCAGAGCCGAAACCTCTTGCGTACGACCCAGGCAATCCGGTAAAACAGTTCTCTTCTCGTCGCTCATCGCTTTCTCCTTTCTTGACTTTTTCCGGTCGTATCGCCCGCCGCCTCATCACCCTCGATGACACTATCCAGCGTAACACCTCGAAGATAGTCTCCCATATACTCTTGAAGACCGGCCAGCTTCGGCCTGATAGGGCACTTCCCCTCGTGGCTGCATACATTCCTCCCAACAAGGCATCTATTCAAACTCAACGGGCCTTGAATCGCCTCCACAACATCCAGCAAACTGATCGTCCCAGGCGCCCTCTTCAGCCGAAACCCGCCGAACGGCCCCATACTGCTTTCAACAAAACCGGCCTTCTGCATCTTCTGCAACAGCTTGCACGCAAGCTGATAAGAAATATCTTCTTCGGCCGCTATCTCCCGGCTTGATACATGCGAACTGCTCTTGCCATAGGCACGCCCCAGGTGCACCAATGCCCGAAGGGCATAATCGGTATTCCTTCTAATAACGTCCATAACCTTAAAATGCCTCTATTATGATGAATCCTGTCTGGCCCTGTTGCCGTCTCTGCCAACGATCACCTGCATCAACTACAGCTATAGAGTCGCCACAACTGGTTCTGTATAAGACTAATATAGTCCTATAGCCGGGAAAGTTCAACAAGAAAAAGATTTTTTTTCTCAGATTTCCGACCCCGGGCCCCCAATGACGCTTTGACACCGCTTCCCGCCTGTCCTCATCTCAGGCTCAAATGTCCTTTCCGCCCGGAATATTAACCTTCCCTTTAAGGTTCTTGCCGGAGTCGAAATGGTACTCTCGTCCTGCCCCGACCGTTACCTTGGACCCCTCAGCGACAATTTCGATATCCATATCCGGCTGTCCGCGGCGGATAACCGCCGCCAGCAGAAAGGCCTTTTCAAATCCGTCGCCGCTGCCGTAATTAGCAACCTCGTCAGGCTGCGCCGCACGCGACGTGTCATATATAGAGCCGTCCCCAAGACCCGAAAGCCACTCGCACACATCCTCTATTGACATATCCCGCGTCTTTTCGATGCATACCGGATTACGCTCGACAGCAGCAGCAACAAACGGCGACCAGTCGCATGTCCGCATGTCACGATAACTGTAGAAAGCCAGATCCGCGGTGATGTTCTTCTCGCGGATTGACTGGAGATATTCAATCACCTCTTCGCGAGTGCAATCGACAGGAAACTCTATCGAATTACCGGCAACGTAATTCTTCTCAAAAGACGGAAGTTTGGGCCTGGTGTGAAGGAACTCCGAAAGACTCTCAACGAAAACCGCCGCATCCGGAATCGCCGGCTCAACGAAGCTCCTGAACAGAGATTTCCCTTCTGCGGTGCTCAAGTCCGGGCGATGAGCCTCCATGAATTTGTCGAGACGGTCGCACCGAATTCTGCCGGGCAGCTCGT
The DNA here is from genome assembly GCA_016932835.1 of Sedimentisphaerales bacterium. Taxonomy (GTDB): domain Bacteria; phylum Planctomycetota; class Phycisphaerae; order Sedimentisphaerales; family Anaerobacaceae; genus JAFGCD01. The sequence continues at coordinate 21,365 of JAFGCD010000016.1, read as the reverse complement.
ACCCAGAAAAATCCTCATCAGAAACTTCACCAAGCAGCTTCTCGAATGTCGTCTCACCAATCCGGTAGTTGCTCCCGTGTTCGTAATGAAACAAAACTTCCGCTTTCATAAACTGAGGACGACCGTGACAATCGCGACAAACCTGGAAATACTTCTGGTATTCCTGATTCGACCGCAGAAAATTCGCAAAAACCGACATCTCAACTTCAGCCTGCAGATACGAACTCAAACGCCCGGAAAAACGACGGTAAGACTCCTTATCGATGGTCGCATCCTCATAAAGACAGTGAACGTAACCGCTCGAATGCGATACGATAGTAACGTTCTCGTTGCGAAGAGCACGCTGCGCCTTGTTGGAAATCGGCGTCCCGTTGAACCACATCGTCTTGGTCACAAGCCTGCGGTTGTTGGTAAGGATGCCGTCCTGCAGGTCAATAAAATTCTGCGAGTGCAGCGGCGTAAGAATCATATAGATGTCTTCCAGCGGTATCCCGCACACCACGAAAGCCGCTGCTGCATAAAGGGCAGCCAGCGAAACGCATTCACCCGCAGCCCTCTCGTATCCGTCCTTCAAGCGGAATGCGTCCATCGCCTCGACCGTCTCGGTCTTCCAGTAAGGGATGATCTCACTGTCGTATTTATCAAGCCCGAAATGACGCCGGATATCGACATCGAAATAGTACTTGTCGCCCTCATACCCAAAAAGAGCATTGCTTCGGACAATATCATCAGGTGAAATGAAATCCTTGAAGCGGGCAAGCTCCCGAGGCCGACTCGTCAGACCCCACGTCTCGAGGTCCAGATTGAAATCGAATTCGTCGATTATGAATTGCTTCAGGCGCATCAGCTTGCGATAGCTGCTCTTGCCGGATAGCTTCTTGAAGCAATCGAGATCACGCCATCCCCAGATGACCGGACTCATGATATTCGCAAGAACAAGGCTGTACATCAATTCAGGAAATACGAATATCTCCATGTCGGAGAGAGTTATCGCGGAACTGTATTTTTCAATATGTTTAGGGTTCATTTTTTCCAATCAGTGCGCTCGAGACAATACCCGAAAAGATCACACATCTCGCAACGGCTGTGGCGACGCCCCGTGCACTCTTCGACAATCCCGATTCTCGAAAGAGCAAAATCATATTTAACCGGGTCTTGCGGATTGATTCTACGAAAACTCGCCGTAATTTCAAGAGCCGCGGCAAGCGAGGCCGTTTCCCGGCTGTAAAGCCTCAGTATTCGGCACAATCTGCCCATATGCACGTCCACCGGGACGACGAGTTTCCCCTTATCGACCGATTTCCACAACCCGGCATCGACTTGGTCACTGCGAACCATCCAGCGCAAAAACAAATTCAGACGCTTGCACGCACTGCCCCGGTCCGGGCTTGCAAGAAGATACATCAGACCTCTGCTCACACGCCCGTTGTGTTCAGACGCATACATCTCTGATAAGGACCCGCAGAATCTCGAAAGTGCCCCGATGATATTCGCTTCCTCCGGATCGTACCCGGCAAGAAAAAATCCTTCGATACTCTCATGCCGACAAAGAACCCATCTAAGCAATTCCAGCAAGTCCGAAATGTCTTCCCCCGTCGTAAAACGGTGCTTGAAACCGCGAAGTCTCCTCCGGCCGGCATCGTTGAAGTTGCGAACAAAACAATACGGATTCTCACCCATAAGACCAAGAAGCTGCGTAACGCTTTTTTCGATCTGCCCAACGCGACCATAAGCAAGGTCCGCCGCAAGAAAACCCGCAATCTCCATATCTCGCGTATCGGCGTACTTGTACACGAACTGCAAAGGGTCCGGCGCTATAAGCCGCCGGCGGTTGTATCTGCGATGCAACTTTTCGAGAACATCCTTGAGTATCTCCGGGCGCCCAATCGTCATAAACGAATCCCGGTCACCCGCCCTGCTCGATTGCTTCGCTTATGATTCTTATGTGCCGCAGCTCTTCCTTGATGATATCGTCGATCTTCTCCTCCACAGCCCCGCTGCACACAAAACCCTTCAAGCCGGTATAGAAAACAACCGTATCCTTTTCCTTCTGCAGGGCCATTTTAAGAACCTCCGCCCTGCTTTCAGAGCCGCGCAATTCCGCAGCCGGGTCCCGATTGACTCCGAATGCAGCAAGGCCGGCCATAGCTTTCGCATCAAGAGGCGACTTCTCCGGATCGAACGTGGCAAGTTCGGCCCCCTCCTCGCCCAGATCACGCCTCATCCCGGACAGAATCTCTTCATGTTTCACCTCCCACGCCGCCAAGTTCGCGAAAACCTTGGACACAGCCCCAGTCTCAAACAGCTCCGCCGCCCGCCGGTAAAACGTTGCACCGTTTCGCTCGATCTGCTCGGCTATCTCGAACACTTCAATCGCATTGAAATCCCTCGTCATTCTAACCCTTTCCGAGGAGAAGACACATTCAAGCCGCCCACTACAGCTAATTCTCCTTCAAGACTACCTCTTCGTATTCCGTCTCAAAATACAGCTTGTGTTTCGCCTCTTCCTGCGCCAGCATCTCAAAAGTCTTCCGCAGTTCCTGGTCATGTGTGGACTCGGCTATCCGAATGTACAGGGCGAACGCAGCCTTCTCTCTCTTCATCGCAAGGATCAGCGCATCCTGGTACGTCATATCAGGATGCGGCTCGACACCAACAACATAATCGGCGATTTTCAGATTCGCAACCTCCTCAGCCTCGATAGTCTTGCCTTGTTTGATGCCTTCAAGGATTTCTCTATGCTTAAGCTCCTGCTCGGCAAATTCCTTAAAAACCTTGCTCATGGCCTCACTATCCATTTTCTCCGACAAATCGACGTAGAACCTATACGCGGCTTTCTCGGCGTTTATCGCAAAATCCAGAATCTCATTTACGCTTGTTTTCTCCATAGCTTCATCGCTCCGGATATTTCAGTCATTAACTGCCTCGAATTCGTCTTTGCTCGCCCCGCAATCCGGACAAACCCAATCGTCCGGCAGATCCTCGAAAGCCGTCCCGGCCGCAACACCGCTGCTCGAATCGCCCACAGCAGGATCATAAATGTAGCCGCACAACAAACATTTGTATTTCTTCATGATTCTATTCCTTTCCTTAATTCTGAGTTTCTTGAGTCTTTTCGATATAGGTGGCGGCGCTTTTAGGCGTCCGACCGCGCTTGACATCACGATAGTACGAGTAAGTCATCGGCTCGACCCCGTCGTTCAGACTGCCGCACGCCGTTATCTCGGCAACAAACAGCGTATGGCTGCCAAGATCCATATCATTCTTAACCTCGGCCTCGATAAAAGAAACCGTGTTTTCCAGAACTATCGGAACCCCGGTCTCACCAAGTCTGTACTTGACATTGCTGAATTTGTCAACATCTTTACCGCTGCGGAAGCCGAACCACCCGATAAACGATTTCGGACTCGTCTGCGCCAGAACCGATACCGTAAAGACCCTGCTGCGAGCAATGTAGTCATGCGTCAGGGATTCCTTGTTCACACTAACGCCGATCATCGGCGGTTCAGGCGTCAACTGAAACACGGTATTGACAATACAACCGTTATTCTTGCCGTCCGATTGAGCGCTGATTATGCACATCCCGTAACACAGCTTGAACAGCGATTCGGTATCCAGCATATTCTCGGCTCCATGCAGACCGGATGGCGCATCAATCGCCCAAACACGTATCGACTACTGCAAGGCTCGAAGCTTTTCGCTCAACAGTGCAATGTGCTTAACTTCCTCGGCGATCAGCTTGCCCACCTTGTCTTTGCCTGCACCGGGCGCCACATTATCCTTGAGCCCCACATAGAACACGATCGAATCCTTCTCCAGTCCTATGGCAGTTTTTAAGACAGCCTGGGGGTCTTTACAGTCCCCGAGCTTCTCGACGGGATCGGCCTTGACGTTGAAAACATTGCCGTCCGCCATTACGCGAAGATACATACTCGCCTGCCCGTCCGGATCGTAAACCGGCGAGCCCTGCTCAGACGCCGAAAGCTCGGTACGCATGGCCGCAAAAGTCTTCTGGTGGTCGTCTTCCATCTCAGCAAGCTCAAGAAACATTTTCTTAAGACTCGGAAACTTCTCTGCCGCCCCGCGGTAAAACTTCGCTCCATTGACCTCGATCTGCTCGGCCATCTCAAAAACTTCGTCTGCGTTGAAAGGCATTGTCATCATTCTGCTCCTTGAGTTGGCGGCGCAAATACGCGCTGGCCCAGCTCACGATCGATCATCAGAAGTGCGCCGGGCGACTCTTGCGCCAGTTTCAGGTTCTGTACGACGTTATCTACGGAAGTCTCTTCCTCGACCTGCTCATTGACGAACCACTGCAAAAACGAATTCGTCGCGTGGTCCTTCTCTTCGATCGCAAGATCAACCAAATCGTTGATACGTCCGGTTACGTACTGTTCGTGCGAATACGCGGCCTCGAAAGCGGCCAGCGGCGAGTCCCATTTCGTCTCAGGGGCCTTGATAGCCGCCAGGAGCACCCTGCCGCCCCGCTCATTGATGAAATCGTATATCTTCATCGCATGCATCATTTCTTCCTGGCTCTGCGCTCGCATCCACGCTGAAAAACCGCCAAGATTCAATGACTCGAAGTACGCAACCATCGAAAGATACAAATAAGCCGAGTACAATTCAGCGTTTACCTGCTCGTTCAGAGCCTTTTCCATCTTCTTGCCGATCATCACATTTACCCTTTCCACAGCCCGTGCACGTTGCAGAACTCCTGTGCCGTCACCGAATCACCCGTCACGCAAAAGACCGCTTCCGGAGCATCGTTCGGCTTGAGAAACTTCCGGCAGGTCTTTCCGTCGGCAAGTATCGATATCCACTCGATATAGTGTTCGCCTGTCATCGGATGCGGCACGCTGCCGACCTTAACCTTGATCCCGCTATCGCTCTTCTCGATAACCGGAACATGTTTTTCCGTCGCCGAATCAGCCGTCTTGGGTTCCAGTTTTTCCATGTTGGCCCCGCAGCAGACAAGAGTCCCCGCGCCGGCGTGCAGGACCTCTACAATATTCCCGCAGGCCTTGCATCTGTAAATTTGAAGCATCTCAGCCATAATAAAATCCCTTCATAATATATGAGCACTATTGTGCTATTCCGATTTCCTTGTGCTTCTTCAAAATCTCATCCGCCAGCCTGTCCAGTGCGGCGAAGTCATCGTCTTTCGGTGCCCCCTTCGCAATTACAGGTTCCAGAATCTCGGCCTTGAGATTCGAAAGCATACCTCCTAATTGTTCCACCATCCTCCCGCCCCACCCGTAAGACCCGATGATTGAGGCAAATCTCGTCTTGGGCCGCAACGCATTCGCCAGAAAAACCGCGTAAGCCGCCACCGGATGTGCACCGGTCAGAACCGTCGGGCACCCTATAACCACCGTCGCAGCATCGACCAGCGACATCGCCAGTTTGCCTATATCGACGCCCGAAAGCTCGAACTGTCGAACCTTTACCCCCCTCTCGATCAAAGCCTCGACAAAGTGGGATACCATCATCGCCGTACTGCCGTGCATCGAAACATAAGCGACAACCACTTCGTTCTTGACCGTATCGCAGGCCCAGTCTTTGTAAGCATCGATGATAAACGCCGGCTTGTCGTGCAGCGGACCGTGACTCGGAGCTGCGATCTCGATTTCAAGGCCGTCGAGCTTGCCCAGATGTGAATTCACCTGGCTCCTGAACGGCATCATAATCTCGGCGTAATATCGCTTCGCTGCCTCGTAAACAACCTCGTAGTCGTCCACAAACAGATTACTGCACGCAAGATGAGCACCCAGAAAATCGCAGGAAAATAGTATCTTTTCTTCTTCCAGATAAGTCACCATCGTATCAGGCCAGTGTACCCACGGCGTGTGAATGAACTTCAAGGTCTTATCGCCCAGAGAAAGCGCCTGCCCGTCCTCGACCAAGATGAACTTCTCCTCTTCGATTTCCAGCAGGTCCTGCAGCATCGTCTTGCACTTCGCGTTCGTAACGACCTTAGCCTCCGGATGCAGAACCAGAATTTCAGGCAGACTCCCGGAATGGTCCTGTTCCGAGTGATGCGAGATAACATAATCGATTTCCTCCACGCCGAGCCTGATAAGATTGTCAACCAGCACATCGGTCATCTGCGAATCGACGGTATCCAGCAACGCCGTCTTCTCGCTGCCTTTGACCAGATACGAGTTGTATGTTGTACCGTCCGGAAGCGGGATAAGCCTGTCGAAAAGCCTTGCATCCCAGTCAATCGCCCCGACAGAATATACGTTAGGCCTGATTTCTCTCATTGTCTCACCTCGTTAATCGCCTTGAACGCGGCATCGTAATCCGGCTCGTTCGTCAATTCATCGACAACCTGTATATAACGGACAACGCCGCCGCCGTCCACAACGAAAACCGCCCGCGCCAGAAGCCGAAGCTCCTCGATCAAAAGCCCGAAAGCCGCCCCGAAAGACGCCTCGCGATGGTCCGACAGCGTCTGGACGTTCTTGATACCAGCCGCCCCGCACCAACGCTTCTGAGCGAATGGAAGGTCCATACTGATCGTCAGTACCGCAACACCGTCACCCAGAGAACCCGCCTGCTCGTTGAACCTCCGGGTCTGCACATCGCAAACCGGAGTATCAAGCGACGGTACAGAACTGATAACAACAACCTTACCACGAAAATCAGACAGCCTCACCTCCGAAAGGTCGTTCGCCAAAACCGCAAAATCAGGCGCCGCCTCGCCCACTTTAACGCCATCCCCGCTCAACGTCAGCGGATTGCCCTTCATCTTTATCTTTCTTGATTCCATATTGTCACCTCGCCGCAGTCAATGTTGATGCTCACTGCCGACCGATTCGCCCGAGTAAGCCTCGCGAAATGCCTCTAATAATGTCCGCAGCTTCTCAACGTTCGCCGGGTCCACGCCCTGCTTAGACTTCATAGAATAAACCAGAAGCTCGTGAAGCAAACGCAGCTTCTTAACGTACAGACCTTGCCCTGCGGCATCACCATCTGCAGGAAGCTTCAAACGCTGAGCCATGAAATAGTAAGTCACTATCTCGGAAAACTCGTCCGCATGGGCATCCTTGTTATTCACCCAACGAACTACCTGGTTCAGGTCCGGCTTCGCCTCTGAAGACAACTCCGCTATCTGCTTCATCGATTTCTCGATCGTTGCGATATGCTCGCCCAGAAGTGCAAATCGCGTATCGTCGTCATATATCCCGCACGGTATCTGGCAGTGCGACCAGCCCAACGGACCCGCCGCAGCAACCAGCAGCCCAACACAACACAATATCACTTTGTTTCTCGATCGCTTTTCCATTTTCTTATTCCCCCGTCAAACTATCAGTAATTCGCAGCTTCCAACTCGTAGTAGGCTTGTGGATGAGCGCAAGCCGGGCAAACCTGCGGAGCTTCCGGCCCCTCGTGAACATATCCGCAATTCCTGCAAACCCAGCGAACAGGTTTCTCACGCTTGAAAACCTTCCCCTCAGATATGTTCTTCGCCAGCGCCTTGTAACGCTCCTCGTGACGCTTCTCCACAAGCCCGATATTCCTGAAAACCGTCGCGATCTCTGTGAAACCTTCTTCCTCGGCAACCTTCGCGAAACTTGGATACATCTCCGTAGTCTCGTAGTGTTCACCCGCCGCCGCATCTTTCAGGTTCTCAAGAGTACTCCCGATCACCCCTGCCGGAAATCCCGCCGTAATCTCAACCTCGCCGCCCTCAAGAAACTTGAACTCACGCTTGGCATGTTCCTTCTCCTGGTTAGCCGTCTCCTCGAATATCGCCGAAATCTGCATATACCCTTCTTTCCGCGCTTGCCCGGCGTAATAAGTGTAGCGGTTCCGGGCCTGAGATTCCCCGGCAAATGCCGCCAACAGGTTCTTTTCCGTCTGACTTCCCTTCAGTTCCATACTAAACCTCACTTTCCTGATTCGATTAGGATTCCTTTTCTCAATGCGATTGACACAACTCACATAAACCTTCAACGTAAACTGTCTTACGCGATACCGTAAATCTCCCGTCAATACTCGCCGGCAACTCGATATCGTCAAATGGTTCGTGGTGAAAATCGATTATCCGATTGCACTTGACACATTTGAAATGCTGATGATTATCGAGACCAGCATCAAAACGCCTCGCGCCGCCGCTGCCCTCAACAACAAAAGCCGCCCCTATCTCGCTGAAAGTCAACAGAGTCCTGTTCACCGTATCAAGCGATATCGTCGGAAGAGACCCCCTGACCTTCTCGTACACCATCTCAGCAGAAGGATGCTCGTCGCTATTGACCAGTGCCTTGTATATTGCAAGACGCTGCGGAGTAACCCTAAGCCCCCGATCCCTGCAGAGATCCACAAAACACTGAATCTTAGCACCAAAATCATCGGCCGTGTTTTTGTCTTTTTTATGGTTCATAGCCACACCTATATAGTAGCTACTCCTATTTATCAACCATGTTCTCGCTTTTTTTCGAAGAAAATCTCATCTCACTCTCCGCAGCAACACAAAACACGATTCTTAGCCCCCGAACGCCGATTCTATGTGAATCTGCGACCCAGACGGACTGCATCATTTTTCAAATTGCCCTGCTGATTACATCCGGACGCACCCCCGAATACAGCTCAATACACAAGGCCAACTCCTGATTAGGCTCTGTCTGAAAACTACCTTCGGGCCTGTCCAGTCGTCTGAAGCACAGTTTGCCAGAGGTCGCCTTCCGCGTCAATCTTTTTTCGCTCACGCACTGTAAGGGCAATCGGAACGTGCACAAAATGCTGGTTCCAATAGCCGATCACCATGTTAGTTCGCCCGGAAAGACCCGCATGAACCGCATTCTGACCCAGCATCAGGCAGAACGCAGAATCGTTCGAATCCGTCGGCAGCGAACGAATCATATAACTCGGATCGATGTATTTCAGCGTGATAGACTTCCCAAGCTGATTGAAATGATCATTGATCCTCTTCTTCAAGAGCAGCCCGATATCGCCCATTATGGCGTTTCCCGATGCGTCTGTGCCACCGCTGCGCCCCGTCAGTTCGCAGCCGGCCCCCTCGGCAACGACTATCACGGCGTGATGCTTGCGGTCAAGCCGACGCTCAAGCTCTCGAAGAAAGCCGTCCTCGCCCTCAAGAACAAGCGGCGACTCCGGAATGAAGCAGAAGTTCACATCGCTGTTGGCAAGGGTCGCGTAAGCCGCAATGAATCCGGAATCCCGTCCCATCAGCTTCACCAGTCCGATCCCGTTCCAAGCCCCTTTCGCCTCGGCATGCGCGCTGTGAATCGCTCCCCGGCTGGCCTCAACCGCCGTCGAAAAACCGAAAGATTGCTCGATCCCCGATATGTCGTTGTCGATAGTCTTGGGTATCCCGATAATCCCGATTGAAGCCCCCCGACGTCGTATCTCCTCAACCAGCGAGCGAGCACCCTTCAATGTCCCGTCGCCCCCGATTACGAAAAGCACCCCGATGCCGTATTTCTCCAGAGTATCGACCATCTCGGCCGCGTCCTGAGGTCCGCGGGACGAACCGAGCATATCGCCGCCCTTGAGGTGTATTTCATCCACTTCGTCCGGACCCAGTTCGACAGGCCCCGCCGGCGCATTCCGCGAAAGACCCGCATAACCATACCGGAATCCGTAAATGCCGCCGACATCATACTGCCACCGCAGGCTCAGAGTAATTGTCCGTATCACATCGTTCAATCCCGGACAAAGCCCCCCACACGTAACAATCCCGCAATTCAACTTCCCGGGGTCGAAATAGATCTTGCGCCGAGGCCCGGCATGTTCGAAGCCGACCCTGCCCACTCCCGACGCCTCGCAAGCAGATATCGCCGCCGAGTGACTATACACCGCTATCGTCTCATCGTCGCCAACAAAACGAAAACCCCGCGCAGCCAGCGGCGACTCAAACCGACAATCCCCCAGACGCTCGATCTGCAGGCTCCCCAATTCGTCCGGCTTGAAACAATCCGTATCCATCTACTCTTTGCTCCAGATCCGAGTGTTAAGATTCAGGTCGTCAACGATCCCCACTGCAACAGCCATATCCTCGTAATACTGTCTGACAGGTTCGAAATCGAGCACCGTCCTGAATACGCGCGGCTCGAACAGATTCCTCGCATACGAAATCGCCACAAAAACCATCGAACCGATAAACGAAAGGTGTATCCGCCGGCCCGTTTTCTTCTTGAAGTCGCTTATCCGCGCCATAAGGCTCGTCGAAAGGATATACCGCGCCTCGATCTGGTCGCTGCCATAGACCACGAAATGCGATTCGAACTCCGGATCTTCCAGTTTTATCAACTCCCCGCGGAACACATTCATCGACTGCAGTTTCCGTCCCAGCCTGCCGAACAGCTTCTCTGCAGTATCAGGAAGCACAACAGTCTGACCCTTGAAATCCTTGTTGAAATCGCTCATAAAAAAAATGCCCCGAAAAACCGTGTGCCGGTGACGGTTCTTTCCCGAGCCGCTCTCGTACTCGGCGTGCAGTTCCGAGAATTGTATCCGAGTCGCGCCAACCTTACCGCTCACCAAATCGCCGCCCTTGTAAAGGTTAGGCTTGGTCGTGAATATCTTCGACAGCATGAATGTCGATTTCGGAATGTAGCGAGTCGGGCTGTAGGCAAGGTTTTCATCTATAAAGCGCACGATCTTCTCGATAATCAGCAGCTTGAAATCCATAACATAATCCCGCGTCAGCAGGTGACCGATGACGCCCCCGATAACCAGACACAGGATCACCGGCAGAATCGCCACAGGCCAGATGTCACCCATACCGCTGCTCACAAGCAGAAAGAATACAACCCCCACGCACAGCGAAACGACTATAGCAATCGTGACATTTCGAACAATCGCCAAACGTTTCTGTTCGAGCACGCGAAGATCGGACATTAGTGTCGATTTGTAGAAATCCTTGAGTTCATCAAGTGTCTTCATCCGTTCTGCCCCTCGCTAACAGTAGCTTCGCCGCCTCAATCGTTCGACAGCACTTTCGTATCGACGTTTCGTCGCTGTTCATCCGGAATCTCGAAGAACGCCCTTCGCGAATAGTTCATCATCGAGGCCACGATACTCGTCGGAAACATCTCCACGGCGTTATTATAGTCCTCCACCGCAGCATTATACGCCCGCCTCGCCGCGGAAAGCTGCTCCTCAACCTCGGTAAGGGTTCGCTGCAGGTGAAGAAAATTCTCATTCGCCTTAAGATCCGGATAATTCTCAACCGCAACCATAATCGAACCCAGCATCTTGCTCACGGGCCCGTCCAGCATAACCTGCTCATCGTTCGAAAGCCTCCCCGACGCCGCTTTCGCCCTAGCCTCGGTAATCCTCTCAAGCAGTGCCTTCTCGTGCTTCGCATATCCCCTAACCGCAGCTACGATATTCGGGATAAGGTCGTATCGCTTCTTCAGAAGCACATCGATAGTAGAGAAGATGTTCTTGACCCGGTTCTTCTTGGCGATTAGCCCGTTATAAACGAAAATTACCGCCAGAAGAAGAAAACCGACAACGCCGAGGACTATATACATTTCCTGAACTCCTTTCTAATACCTGTTACCACGACGACCGAATTATCGCCTCAGATGCGGCCGCCTGTCAAAGACTTTTTGCATCCAATCCATCGTTTACAGCGCCACGCGCACAAAAAAGGGGCCCCAAAGGGCCCCTTCTCTTACGAGACAAAAACCAAAACAAGCCGTTACTGGTCCAGCCCTTCCAATGCCGTCGTCAGGTCTCCCAGTATCTTGTCCAGTTTCTCTTTAGGCGCCTTGATCGCCGCCCTTGTGGCCTCGGAAACATTCTCCATCTTCTCGTCAACCACTCGTGGCGTTATGAAAACAAGCATCTCGCTGTTGGTCTTGTTAACAGCCTCGTGACGGAACAGCCCGCCTATGCCGGGCAGATCTCCCAGACCCGGAAGCTTGCGCTGGATAAGGCTGTCCTTCTGGAACAGAATCCCGCCTAACAGCAGGCTCTGCCCGTCCTCGATGATCATATTCGTCGTCGTATTCATCAGCGTCCGCACCGGCTGGCTGTTCACAAGGTCGGATGTCAACTGCGATATCTGAACATTGACGACCATATCGACCTTATCCTCAGGCGTAATGCTCGGACGAGTCCGCAACTCCATGCCGACACGCTCGAAATCAACGCTCTGCGTCGTCGTAGATGTCGTAATCGAAGTGCTGCCCAGAAACGCAACTTCCTGGCCCTTGAAGAAGCTCGCCTCTTCGTTGTCCTTCGTCCAGAGAGACTGCTGGTTCAATATCCTCGCATCGGTCGTCTTGATAAGGAAATCGATCAACGCATAGACATCCGTCCCAACGCCTAACAGCGTACCCGTCCCCGCTGTTCCGACCCCCGTAGCGGCTGATATCGTTCCACCGCTCGTACTGACCGAACCGTGGCTTCCCACGTGTGTAATATTCGCCAGCGCCGTAATCGCGTTCTCGCTCAACGAACCGAACGCCGCAGGGTTAGTCGCAAGCTCAACGCCCAGAGACGTCACCTTGCTGTGCTCGATCTCAACGATAATCGCCTGCACCAGAACCTGCTTGCCCGGCACATCCAACTGGCCTATCAGATCACGTATTTCATCCATGAACTCAGGCGGCGCCAGAACCATGATACTCTTGGTGTGCGGCTCAGGAACGAATCTGATTCGCCCGATTACGTTGCTTATCGGCATAGTCTCGTCCAGCCTGCCCCGGGCGCCCGAACTGCCCCACGGCAGAGTCGTCATGTTGTTCGAAGAATTGCTGTTATTCGTACTGCTGCTGCCGCTGCTCGACTCCTCCATTGACGAAGAATCGCTCAGACCCGTTTGCGTTTGCCGAATTCTCGCCTGCTGCCCCGCCTCGACGAACATCGCATTCAAACGTTCGCTCAAATCCTCGACATCCGCATACTTCACCTCGATCACCTCCGGAATCTCCGCCATTTCCTCACGATCCAGATCCAGAACTAATTGCTCGATAACGTCGTAGGCCTCGGGAATCTTGCTTATAACGATTATTTTCTTTGTCCCGGGAACGTCCTCGAAAGTCAACTGCCCGTAAAGCGGGCCGACAATCTTCGCCTGGGTCTGGCCGCTCGAACCGTAAAGAATATCAAAAATCGACATCCGAGACGTCGTCTCCTCGCTGAAAAGAGTTTTCAGCAATTCCGCCATCTCGATCGGGTCCGAATTCTTGAGCTCGATTATCCTCGGCTTGACCGCCTCGACATCCAGCGGCTTATCCCAATCCTTTATCTGCGCCGCAATCTCCTCCATCTTCTCCGGCGATGCGATAACCGTCACCTGCTTTAGAGTAGTGTAGGAGATAACCTTAACGGTATTGGCTGATTGTGAAGAGCTCCCGCCCCGGCTGCCGCCGTAATTGTAAACATAGGTATATCGGCTCGCAGACTGACTGCTGCTGCTCTGGCTGAAAAGCTCCTCGATCATCGTCTTGATCTGGTCCGGGTCCGCATACTTCAGCGGAAAATGACGAGTCTCATACATCCCCGGCGGAACGTCGATCTCGGCAATCATCTTCTTCACTATTTCCCGCAGATCCCTACGCCCGAAGATTATTACCTGTCTGGTTTGCTCAAGAGGCTCGATAAGAACGCTCGGAAGAAACTCCGTGCCCGGCAAATCACGAAAACCGTCACCGACGCTGTCCTCAACCTCGCCAGGATCCGCGTACCTCAGATTAACTATCTCGTAGTCCGAGCCGACAGGCTCCTCCTTATCCAGCTTGGTAATCCACTCTGCGATACGCTCTATGTCGTCCGCAGAGCCTCTCGCGATAATCCAGTTCCGCCTCGGCTCAGGTATCAAAACGATCGGGCCGCGAGTCGTACCGACAACAACGCTCTCCGCGCTGCCCGTCGAAGGTTTCCGGGAAGAAGAAGACGGCTCAGGATTCGGCCCAAAGGAACGCATCCCGAAACGGTCGTTTCGGTTGCGGTTGTTGGAATTGTTCCGTCTGCTGCTCGAACCCGAAATCGTGCCCTCCTCGCCGAGAAGTATGTTCAGCATCTGCACTATCTCGGATGGATCACCGAACTTGATGTCAAAAACCTTCGTAACCATCGGAGCAGATTCCGGAATATCGAACTGAGCGATGATACGCTCCAGCCGCATTAGATTCGAAACAGTATCGATAATCAGAAGGCTCCGCGCGTTCTCGTCGGCAGTAACGTAGCCGTGCTCGCCGATCAGAGGCTGAATAACCGATGACATCTGCTGAGCACTGTAATTCTCCAACTGGAAAAACTTCTGAACAACCTGGTCCTTGTTTTCTATCGCCGCCAACGGCTGGTTCGCCGGAACCGTAGGAACGCTACCAAGCTTGATGTCGCCGATAGGACGAAGGAAGATCGTATCGTCCGTCGTCTCGGCAACGAAGCCCTTCATACGCAACGCGCTGTAGATCTTCGCCAGCGCTCTGCTTCTGGGCATTGTCCCGGGAGCATATATCGTGATCTTCTGCTTCATCGCTTCATCATCCGGAATAACCGTCTTGCCGGTCCACCGTGCGATCTTCTCCAGAACGTTCTTCATCTCCACTTCTTTGAGATTGATCGCCTCGTTCGGCTCCGCAGGACCGGCAGATGCCGTGATCCTGTTCGGATCGGAAGGAGCATTAGGCTCGCCCGGAGCATTCGGGTCAACCGGAGCATTCGGATCGCCGGGACGACGAGGACCGTCGAACCTCCCGCGATCTCCGAAACGTCGAGGACTCCTGCCGGGGCCGTTGGGCTCTGCCGGTGCGTTAGCGTCGCCGGGAGCGTTAGGCTCTCGCACAGCATTTGGATCAACAACTTTAGTCGGAGAGTCCTCCACAGGCGGACGAAAGCCAACCCAATACACAATAAACACCGATGCCGCGGAGATTACAATCCAGAATATCAGTTTTGAACGTTCCAATTTCTTCACCTCATCACAATCATATATTAGCGCTATAAATATTGCTCATGACGTTCGAGTCATTGACGTATTTTCTCAGTTCTCAGGTGCATCTGCCGGTGGCGCATCGGCCGGCGGCTCTCCGCCCGGCCCATCGGCCCTGTCTCCGGGACCAAACTCGCCCGTCTGCCCGCGCTGACCGCCCCTGCGACGACCGCCCATACGCTGACGCATCTCTTCTCTGAACGCCTGACGCTCCTCCTCAGACATGTTCTCGAAACGCTCCCGCATACGTTGCCTCTCTTCATCAGACATTCTCATCCCGCCAGGCTGTCTGTCGCTGCTATCGCCGCTGTCACGTCGCTCAGAGAAACGCTGACGCATATCATCTCGAAATGCCTGCCGCTCCTCTTCAGACATATTCGCCATCTGCTCGTTCATCTGGGCCCGGTCTTCACGACGCTGGAACCTGCCTGCATCGCCCGGAGCCGTGTTCGAACGACCGCCCCCGGGCAACGCCCCTCGTTCCTCAACGGGTTTCGGCGCAACAACCCCCTTAACCGCGGGCTTATTCTTGGCCTTGCTCACCCTGTACTGTTTTACCGAAAAACCGACACCCAAGGCGCCAAGCAGTACAACCAACGCGATAATCACAGTTACTAATGTGCTTGCCTTCTTCATTGCTGTCACCTCGTACAATCCATGTTCTTGCTTCTACTACCGTCCGCCACGACCACCGCGGCTGCTGCGACCGCCGTCCATGCCGCCGCCGGAACCACCGGGCCCGCGACCGCCGAACCGATCACGCATTTCACCTCTGAAGCGATCCCGTTCTTCAGGAGACATATTCCTGAATCGATCACGCATACTCTCGAATCGAGCACGCATCTCCGCACGCTGCTCCTCGGACATCTCACCAAAACTCGGCGGAGGACCAAAACCCATCGTTGGACGCGAACCTTCCCCCGACTCAGAACGAGTCTCTCGCGACTCCCCACGACCAGAACGCCCGCCGCCACGATCGGAAGAACCCTGGCTATTGGAAGCAATCGGAGCAAAGTACCGCTCCTGACCGTTCCAGGAAACCTTCACCTGCGTTGGCTCGATCGCAACGATCTTCGCATCGCCTATGCTGTCCCCGACCTTATACCATTTCCCGTTGATCAGAGCCTCGGAGCCCATGATGCCGAATACTTCCTTCACAGGATTCTGCGGCTTGACCTCCGGAACGAAAAGATTCCGCTTCTTAATCGAATCGGTAATCTTACTGAAAGCGGCTACGTTCTCCCTGATCCGGTTCGGATCGCTCTTGTCTTGCGCAACCGCTTTCCTCACTATGTTTTGCGCCCGCGCTGAGCTTGTGAAATACCCCACAATCTCCGCCAGAGTCAAAACCCCCAGAACAATAGACACGCCAAGCAGCACATACGACGCCAACGTCTGTCTTTCTTTCAGATAACCAACATTCATAACAAGACCTTTCTTTCCGTGGTCACCGGCACCATCACGAGCCTGAATTTCTGCTTATCCGCCCATCTGGGCTTCTATCATCGAAACCATCTGTTGTCTTTGTTCCGCCGACATACTCAGCCACTGAGCTTTGTGACGCTCCTTTTCCTCAGCCGAAAGCTGATTCCATTTCTCCATAACCATCGCCTTAATACGCGGCGGCAGGTCCATACCTATCCAGCTAAGCGGATCGTCATCTCCTGAAACGAACTCTTCAGCATCGCTCGCTTTAGGCCGCTGAGCCGAAACCGCCTTCTCGGGACCCTTGACCTCGACGGGGACAGCCGACCCTGCAACCTCGGAAACAACTCTGGCAACCGGAGCTGTAATAGCCGTGATAGGAGCATAAGTCGTCTCTTTGCCCTCCCATTCGATTATTACGTGAGTCGGTTCGATAACAATAATCTTCGCCCCGCCGATGCTGTCCCCCGCTTTGTACCACTTGTTGTTGATCAAAGCCTCATCACCGAGTATGCCCGCGACAATACTCACAGGGTTACGCTTGGGCGGAATCGGAACAAAAAGGCTCTCCTTCTTCAGGGCATCGGTAATCTTGTGGAAGCCGGCAGTGCTTTCCTTCACAAAAGCTGAGTCCGACCGGTCACGTGAAACGGCCTTTACGACTATGCTCTCGGCATTGCTTGACGCGAAATGAAGACCGACCACCTTCGCCATAGTCAGAACCGCTAAAATGCCGGAAATAAAGAGCAGCACCGGCGGAATAGCCCGCTTGTTCTTCTTGAGATAATCAGGATACATCTGTTTCCAACTCACCTTTCATATCGCCGCCGTCACCCGGACCTGTACACAGTCGAAACCATCATATCCAGTTCGACTTCCTGGGGTTTGTTTTTGTCACAAGTCATCTTGAACGATTCTACCCCAACCAGATACGGATTTTCGTTCAGCCCCGCAAGCAAATCCAACGCCTGCGTAAAATTGCACTTTGCCTTGCACTGAATGGTCATCAGCTTAAAACTCTTGTAAAAAGTCTTCTTCGAAGTTACAACCTTCAACGGCTCGTACTTCACCCCGGCCTTCTTTAATTGATCGACTAACTTGCCCCGAAACAGGTTCTTCTGGGCCTCCTCACGATCCGGCATCTCGAACGCAGGCACGATTGACATGACGCCGCCGACCTTGCTTTCGCTGACATTGATGCTCTTCAGTTGAGCCTGCTTCAACGAGATTTTCGCCCGCACATCGGACCAGTGCTCCAGCCAACTCGACCCGAAAAAGAAAATCAGTATCCCTGCGGCGCATATCCCGCCTATCTTAAGTATGCGTATGTCTCTCTGCGTTAGCTTCTGCATTGAATTCTCGCTCGTATTATCACTACTTTACCGACTTCTTATCACTGAAATTCTTGTACTTGAATTCTATTGAGAAATTCACCTTCCTGGTCTTCGAGTCAACCGATTGATTCTTGATCTTCGCATCCTTGATATACTTGTTGGCGTTCAGCTTCTCTTCGAACTCGTAAACCTGGTCCTGCCCCGGAGATTCGCCCGAAACGCTCGCCGCCTGCCCCTTCTTGAAACTTATCGCATCCAGCTTTACCCCGCGAGGACCGATTTCGTTCAGGAGACTGACAAACTGAACCATATCAGGACGCTGCCGTGCAATCGCATCCCGCAGCCCCTGACGAGCCGTAAGCTCACGCATATCAGAATCTGAAATAGCCTTCGCTATCGACCTGTCGATCGCCCCGGGCTTGGCAACATCAACCGCATAAGAAACCAGAACATAAACCACCAAACCCGCTATCGCAATCCCGGCTGTTATCTTCACAGAACTGAACCACGGCTTCTTCTCCTTCTTCTTCTCCGGAGAGTATAACCGCTCGAAAATGTTCAGAGCATCCGCACGGGACCCAGCCGCTATCAAACCAAGACCGAGAGAAACCCGATAGTCATAAATCGTCTCCGCACTAAGACCGCCTCCGGCCAGTGACTGGCCGACTTGAGGCAACACCACGCCGGCATTAAGACCTGCAGAATATAAAGCATCCGCCATTTTCTCCGTACCTTCGCCGCCGTCCGACAACACCCTTACCGCAACCGCAGACGCATCTTGACAGCCGAACATTTCTATTACGCTTCGCACATCACGCGCGAATCTCTCCGTCGCAATCGTGTGACCCTCGGCAATAAGAAAATCGTCCGTACCCATATCGAGAACCACCGCATTGGCCAACACCCCGTTCTCAGCCAGGCAAACCTGGCAATCCTTCGCGCCGGCGCTCAGAACCACTGCGATCTTCTCGGTCCCGCCGAAAAGCCGACGCCATGATTCCACTATCCCGTCCGCTTCGAGCATGATACGCGATGGAGAGATCCCGCTGACATCATTCACAAAACGCCGAAGATGGTCCGTCCTCGCCGCAGCCATAGTCACCTTCATCTGACCGTTCGTTGTCTGCCCCGTACGCCACGCCAACTCCATCTGATCCACCGCCAGAGGCAGCCGGCTCTCCGCCTGAAGACGAACTATAGAACTAATCTCCGAAGCGCCCGCAACAGGAACGTCGATCTGATTGAAAACGATGCCCGCAGAGTCGAAACCTGCGACGACCCTTCTCACAGGCTCGCTGTCACTTTCATTGACTACACCTGAAACCGACTCAACCCCGCAATCCGACGCAAACTCTGACCAGCTCTCTTGACCCGCCATACCGGTCTTGGTCCAGAGAACCTCCAAACCTCTCGAGTCTTTTCGAAACTCGACGGCCCGAAATCTGCTGTCCGTTCGCGATATCGAAACCACCTGCAGCGGCTTCTCTGTGATAGGTTCCTTAGTACTCATCAATAATGTGCTCCCTGATACCAGTAAAATGTCTCACACGGAGTGGAGCTTCGGTCCACCACCGTTTCCGCGACGATTGTAAGCCCGTCGCCGGAGGCCCGCTCAGCAGTCCCAAAGCACCGAATCGTATATACGTTCGACCGAACAGTTATCAAATCCGCTATCTCCTTGAAAGTATCGACGCTCATGCCGCCAAACTGCAGCAGTTCTGCGATACTCGCCATCCCGAACAACTGCTCCTTCCTGTAGCTGACTATCTCCTCGGCAAGCTGCATCCCGGACTCCTCCCCCCCAAGCAGTGCGGAAAGCACAATCTCCGAAGCCGTATTGATATTAACCTTCCCGTCCGTCCTCTCGCTGTCGCTCGTGGTTATCATGTCCGCAATACTGCCGAAAGTCTGCATGTCTATCGGCTCGGCATTGTTCGACGTGCCCTGGTCGGGCTCTTCCGGGCTGTTGTTGTTGATCAAATCAGCGATACTGCTGTAACTGCGGTTCTCCACGATCCATCGCGCCTGAGACGACTTAATCCCGAGAGATTCCTCCAGATCGCTTTGGCTCGCACTGTTGATATTGATTCTCGCCGCACCATCACCGTCAACATTGCTCTCGTAAGAATAGCACCCCAGGTACTCGATCCACCCGTAGTCAAGTTCTCCGTCGGAATCATCCGTCGGAGGGCTTTGATCGCCGTCATTCTCGTTGTAGTCCAGCTCCCCGTTGAAGTTCCTGTCCTCCCCGTAAAACAAATCTTCCGTAACGCCCTTCACCAGCAAAAGCTCTCGAATCGTCTTGAACGGACCGTTGCGGATCTTGTAAGGGTAAGTCAGAGTCTCGTAATACTCGCCTTCGGCGCCCATCCCGCTGACGGTCTCGTCGCTGTCGCGCCAGTCGATTATAGCATCCGCAATCTCTTCCAGCATATCCGGCAACGCCATCAACTGTTCTTTAGTAGCCGTATTGATATTCAGCTTCGAAGCCTCGTCCACCACGCGGATTGTGAAACGGCATCCCTCGATAGGCACATCGTCGAGATCTGTCTCGTTATCCGTCCAAAGGTCGTTGAAACTGTCGCTCTCCTTAGTATCTTCGTTCAAAATAGCTACGGCCTTCTCGATCCCCGCCCGGCAGGCCCACCTGCAGCGAGATTCCTCCACGCTCGTAATACGCACCTTAAAATCGAGCCGGCTGTCTCTAACTGCAATCGCGACAATCGCGATCAGAACAACCTTCAGCCAAAGAACGCCTACAAGAATAAGTCCGTTTTTTATTTCGTATCGATTCATTATCTGTCTCGGCCTACCGACCGGACCCAAACAATATCACGCAATTAAAACCGGTCACTCGCTCTCATCCTCCGCAGTTTCCTCTTCTTCATCCAGCATCGTCCCCATTGACCTCGCCAAATTGATATACAGCGTCCCCGTCGCAGGCGATCTGGAACTGGTCTCTCTGGCGACTATGCTCAGTTCTACCAGCATCGGCAGTTCTTCCATCTCCTCAGGCCACTCGTAAGCCCATTCCGTCCCGTCAAAAAACTTCGCCTGGAAGACCTCGATATCCTCGGCAATCACCGAAAGAATCCCGCCGGGCTCGACATTTTCATTCGGATTCGGCCACAAACGCCGCATAAGGGTCGATTTGTCGTCTTCCACGAGCAGGTAATACTCAACTTCATAAATCTCGCCCTCGGTCTCGAGAGCCCTGGCCTTGGCGCGGTTAACAGTATAAAAAACAATATAGCTGCTCGGAGTCGGACCAGATTCGTCGGCCAGAGCAATAAACTTCCTATCCTCTTGGCTGGCCGGCCGGTAAATGTTCAGCAAGTCGTTTCTTAGCGTCTTGGCTGCAAATCTGACTTCAGAGGCATTGTTTATATTCGCCTCGATCATCTGGGCGCCGGCGGTAATAGTCCTGAGGGTGCCGATAGCAACAAGCGCAATAAAAGACCCGACAGTCGTGGCGACCATCACCTCGACTAATGTAAAGCCCATTTTCTGCAAGTTCTTTTTCATTTTCACTTCGTCGCTTCTGCCGCAAACTCGTACACAAACTACCGACCACCACCTCCGCCGCCACCGCCGCCTGAAGGAGCGTTGCCGCCGCCGCCACCGCCGCCAGCACTGCCGCCCGTAGAGCCGCCGCCCCCCGTTGAGCCGCCGCCACCCGTTGAGCC
>JAFGCD010000015.1 GCA_016932835.1 Sedimentisphaerales bacterium | reverse complement strand
TGACCTCCCAATAGAAACGCCATTTCCATGGGATCATCGGTTGGTTGCTTAGCTTTTCTTGAGCCTTTGTAGCGTTGTAGTACTAATTCTGGACCTTACCGAGTTCTTGACGAGCCTGCGGGTAGTCGGTCATCTCCCAAGCCAGCCGCAGCTGCAGCAACAACGTGCTGTAGTACTTCTTGGGCAGGTGATTCTCGATGTCCCATGCAGACGGTGCCTTCCGAGGGCGAGTGCGTTGTCCGTTTCAAACGACACATCTTTCTCTGGTAGGGCTTGCCCGTCAAGTGGTCTTCTTCGTTCGCGTGACAGCTCTGGTCTTGGGTCCCCATCTGTTGCCCGGACTGCATGATCTCTCTCAACCATCTTCAGCGACAACCGGGACATCCTTTTTGGGCGGAATATGCTGCATCGTCACGATGAAGAAGACCGATCAAGACGGGGCTTTCAATGAGTTAGCGTTGCTTTTGCAGATGACAAAGCGTAGTTTTCCTCGAAAGGGTCTCCATGTCGACAATAGAGCGATTTGAAGAACCGGTTTATGTAATCCGGCCTTTTCTGCCACCTCTGGAGGAATTCTGCGAGGGCCTGAAGGAGATCTGGGATAACCACTGGCTAACCAACAATGGTCCCGTCGTGCAGCGTTTTGGGCGAGAGTTGTCCAACTATTTCGAGACGGACAATATCTGCCTCTTTACGAATGGAACGCTTGCACTGCAGATCGGTCTGCAAGGCATGGGTATTTCTGGGGAAGTCATAACTACGCCATTTACATTTGTTGCGACCACACATGCCCTTTTCTGGAATAAGATAAGACCAGTGTTTGTTGATATCGAGCCCGACTTCTATACACTGGATCCTGAAAAAGTTGAGGCAGCTATAACGCCGTGGACCACGGCTATTCTGGCAGTACACGTATTTGGACATGCCTGCAAGGTCAATATTCTTGCTGATATCGCCCGACGTCACAACCTGAAACTGATTTACGATGCAGCTCATGCGTTTGGCGTACGCATAGGAAGCAGATCGATCGCTCATTTTGGTGATATGAGTATGTTTAGCTTTCATGCGACAAAACTGTACCATTCGCTCGAAGGCGGAATGCTGGCTTTCCAGGATTCGGGCCTCAAAAGTGTTTTTGATTATCTCAAAAACTTCGGTTTTGCGAGTGAAGTCGAAGTTGTGATGCCCGGTACTAATGCCAAGATGAATGAAACACAGGCTCTAATGGGTAGCATGGTCTTGGGTTATGTGGACAAGCTTATTGAGAGACGTCAACGAGTCACTGAAATCTATCGTGAGCGATTAGACGGCGTCCCTGGAATTAAGCTACCTCCAGCCTTGCCAGCAGAGGTCAGGTACAACTACGCCTATATGCCTATAGAGGTGGATGAGAAACAGTTCGGTATGAGCCGTAATAGACTCCACGAAGAACTAAAGACGTACAACATCTACACACGCCGCTATTTTTACCCCTTAGTTTGCGATTATTCCTGTTATCGAAGTGTTTCCGTGAAGGATCCACTAACCGTGGCGAGGAAGGTTGCCTCGCGGATTCTAACATTGCCGATCTATTATGATCTGCCTTTAGACGATGTCCGGAGGATTTGTGATATCATTATCGCACTTGGCTCGAAAGAACATGATCGCCAAGGCTCCAAACTCGTTGCAGAGGCGTGAAGGAGTGAACTTGAACCGCAACAGCAAGATTGTTGGTGCGATGTCTGGTCTGCCCGACAGTCGTGCCTAAGGCTACAAGTGATGTACAGGGCCGTCGCACAGAAACGGATCGGCGACTGTTAATCTCCGGTAGACAGGTTGAACAAAGTCAGACTGTTTTCCAGGACTACCAGCTCGGATTGTATTGCCCGGATTTCCCGTTCGTCATTCGTCTAATAAAGCGCGACGCGGCCAGGGAAGCATTGTTCTCGACATGCAGCATATCCGCTGATTCATTGGGTGATTCACGATATTGTGCCCGAAGAGGTTAAGGGTAGGCAGCGGCTCTTCGCGGAGATCATGATGCTGGCATGTCGCTAAACGTACGACAAGGTTGATATGGAGCAAATGGTCCAGATTGTCCTACAGGAACTAGGATGGTGACGGGATACGCACACCCTGAGTATGCGCGTTCGCTTGCAGAATTTGGCAACCCACGTGAGTTACCTCTGTGCGGTGGGTGGATACTGGAGCGCGAGATACCTGGCTTTCCTTACCGTGATGCAATGGGGTGCTATCCCGTGTTTGCATGTCAGGATTGGTCGCAGCTTCACTGTGATCTAAAGGATATAGGAAGTGAACTGATCAGTCTTGCTTTGGTCACGGACCCCTTCGGGGAGTATGACGAAGGCTGTCTGCGTCAGTGCTTTAGGGAGATGTGTATTCCCTTCAAGGAACACTTTGTTGCCGACCTTCGGTCCCCTATTAACACTGTTGTCTCTAAGCGTCATCGTTACTATTCGCGAAAAGCGCTTGAGAATGTCTGTGTGCAAAAATGCGATAATCCACGGGAGTATGTAAATGAATGGATAGAACTCTACGCGAATTTAGTGAAGAGACATCACCTTGTTGGGATCAAGGCGTTCTCGAGAATGTCCCTGACTAAGCAATTGAGCATTCCTGGCATCGTCATGTTCCGCGCAGTATCTCAAGGCGCCACAGTTGGAGCGAATCTGTGGTATGTGCAGGGAGAAGTGGCCTACTGGCATCTGGCAGCATATAGCCCCCTTGGTTATGATCTGATGGCTTCATATGCGTTGTGTTGGTCTGCAATCGAATATCTTGCTGATAAGGTGCGATGGCTCGACCTCGGTGCTGGTGCAGGCACCATAGGCAACGGCGCGGATGGCCTAAGCCAGTTCAAACGTGGATGGTCCACCGGAACCCGAACTGCCTATTTCTGCGGTCGCGTTTTCGACTACGAAAGATACACGGAGATCGTCAAGGCAAGAGGCACTACTAGTACTGACTATTTTCCGGCATACCGAAAAGGGGAATTTGGATAGCAAGAGCATAAGGTGGGTCCTATACATGAATACCGAGGAACATAGCAAGATAGAGCCGGTGTATCTACGATCTCTTGAACTTGATGACTTGGAAGAGACCCATAAATGGCATAATGATCCTGCTCTATATGAGTCGTTGACAGGACCTTTTCGCTACGTAAGTCGCGGTGCCGAGAAGGAATGGCTTCAGGAAAAACAAGCCTATTCTAATCGACAAATAAGCTTGGCGATTTGCTTGTCCAGCAACTCTGAGCACATCGGTAACATCTATCTTTGCGAGATAGACTGGATTGCGCGTCATGCAAAGCTAGCGATATTCATAGGAGAAAGCAAGTGTCAGTCAAAGGGCTACGGTCAGGCAGCAATTTGTTTGTTGCAGAAACATGCTTTTGAGGACCTTGGCCTTTCAAGGTTGTATTTGCACGTATTAGAAGACAACAAAAGGGCGATTAGAGTATATGAAAAGTGCGGTTTTGTTGTTGAAGGTCGGCTGCCCAGACACGCCCTAAAGAAAGGTAAACTCAAAGATGTGTTGGTCATGGGAATGTGTATTCGTGAGTTTTGCCGCAACTCGAGCTTGCGCCATTGACAGTTGAAGGTTGAAAAGAAGCGATGGCTACTCCAGCCTGATCGAACGTGAGAACAGGCGGGAATCTGGTTCCAGTGTTTCAGAAAGGAGTAACCATGCGTCAGAAAGACGATCACATCATCGACAAGACCGACAGTAAGAAGCTCACTGAATTCCTTTGCCAGGAGGAGCTGGGACGGTCCCATCCCCCTGGAATAGTGCCATTGACGGTGTTAGGGTTTCCCTGTAGTGATGTCGTCAATTACAGGAGAAACCACGATGAAGAAACGCTTCAGCGAAGAACAGATCGTACGGATCCTGCGGCAGGCCGAGGCGGCCGATCAGACCGTGGCGGAGGGCTGCAAGCAGCATGGGATCAGCGAACAGGCGTGGTACCGGTGGAAGAAGAAGTTCGGGCAGATGGGTGTTGCCGGACGTGCGTCGGCTGCGTGAGCTGGAAAAGGAGAACACGCGGCTCAAACGGATCGTGGCCGAACGCGATCTGGAAATCGACGCGATGAAGGAGGTGCTTAAGGGAAGTTTTTAGAAGCCCAGCAGCGTCGCCAGGCGGCGGTCGAGTTGAAGTCCCGAGGGCTTTCGCAACGCCGGGCCTGGGTGTTGGCCTCTCTGAGCCGGACGGTGTTCCGCTATCGCGTGCAACCGAAGGATGACAGCCCCGTGATCGAAGCCTTGAAAACCCATTCGGCAAGTCACCCGCGTGAAGGCAGCCGCAAGGCGTGCGTCGCGCTGCGTCGGCAAGGGATTTGTATCAACCATAAGAGGGTCGAACGTCTTTGGTGTGAGCAGGACCTGACGGTGCCGATCCGACGGCGGCAACGCCGCCGAGGCAAAGGCCTGGAGCGGCCGGTGCGTGCGTTGTATCCGAATCATGTGTGGGCGTATGATTTTATGGAAGATGGCTGTATCAACGGCCGGAAACTGCGGATTCTGACGGTAGTCGACGAGTTCACCCGCGAGAGTCTGGAGACCTATGTGGACGAATCGATCCCGGCGGCGAAGGTGATCGAAGTGCTGGCGTTTTTGTTCTTGCTGCAGGGCCATCCGGCGTATCTGCGTAGTGACAACGGTCCGGAGTTCGTCGCCCAGGCCATCCAGGAGTGGCTGGCCGACCACGAGATCCAGACGGCGTACATCGAGCCGGGTAAGCCCTGGCAGAACGGGATCAACGAAGACTTCAACGGCCGGTTGCGTGACGAGTGCCTGAATGTGGAACTGTTCTACGGTCTGGCTGATGCCCGCTGGACGATTGAGGCCTATCGGCGTTACTTCAATGAGCAATGCCTGCATGGGGCCCTGGGCTATGTCCCGCCGGCCGAGTTCAAGCAACGCTGGCTGACGGAGCATCCGACGGTGACGGGGGCGCTGCCCCCGGCCCCCCGGGATTTATCGCTTTGCCCATCAGAGCAGAAGGGGCATAAGGAAAGCCGGCTCACCTCGACGGGTGGTCCGGCTTCTGCTCCGATGGCCGACCGGTGCTCCGGTTGCGTCCCCGCAGAGCCGTATCCTCCGGCCGACGACCAAAGCATAACCGAAACCGAACAGAAGGCAAGACGTTCACGAATGCAACCAGTTGAAGTCGGAAATCCTAACCCTTAGATTGGTACCAACCAAGGGGGACAGTCAGGACAGTGGAACGTGCAAATCGCCGTCATCGCAAGATTTTCAAGAGCCTATATCGTGTTCGAACCAAAGACCACATAAGCCAACGAAACGCGATTGATATGCTGCGGGACTGATGTGCTTGCGGACGTAACGAAACCATAAGTATACCTCATCATACCAGGATAGGGGCATCATTAGCCCGGCAGATTTGCTACACCCTCAAAGAATCAGGAGATTGTCCCCCAAAAAGCTCTTGCAGTGGTTAGGCAGGTTTGGTATACCCGAAGTCGGCAGGGTTGGCCAGGCATCGGAGGACCGTTCACGTAGGGATGTCAGCAAACCACCGAATTAGGAGCGTGTGCGACTATTCGGTCTGAAAATGCATGAGTGTGGGTAGAAGAAGACTCAGCGTTTGGGGGCGAGCTAAGGAGGTGGACAATGACCAAGAAAGAAAAAGCAATGCTCGTGCTCATCTGGGTGTTTGGCTTAGCGGGTCCGGTCACTGGGCAAGCAAATCTCCTATATAACGGTGATTTTGAGCTTCCTCGTGTGCAAGCGTATCCAGATTACTGGTGGGGCTGGCCGGATGGCTGGGTTCTGAGTTCCGGG
>JAFGCD010000014.1 GCA_016932835.1 Sedimentisphaerales bacterium | reverse complement strand
GTTTAATACTTTATCCGCACACACAAAAAACACACATATTGTTTGTTTTCGGCAGACTCATACTCTCGCTTGATACAAATTGACAAGCAGCGCAAATGCGTCACCAGGACAAAAATAAGACCTATAATCCACCCGCAAATCACACTGTTGCCAAAGGCTGAAACTGCTGAGTGATTCTCATCCTGAGTTCGACTTGACCTCCTTCCCGTAATTAAAGCCGAAAACATGTTGTACCATCAAACTCCAACGGTCCGCGCTGCCTTTAGATGCCAAGCCCTCAAGGCAATAGCCGTCATGAACACAGGCAGCGCCACAGACCCAACTATAATAGAAATATACCACATTTCCAGCACTCCGGCAAGAAGATTTCGCCCGATAATTATGCTTTTTTTGTGGATGAATCCCAGCAGTGTCAAACCGGGGCGTTTAGTAAAAATAGAGCAAAACGCTCAAGTGTGCGAACCGGCCTCAGATTCTCCCACCGGGCAAGCTCGCGGCAAACTGCAGACAAGGAATTTCCGCTTATGGCAAGAGACGCACTAACTGCCCTAAAGCCGGATAAATCGAGTATCATGGGAGGAAAGCAGGGTCAAGGAGCCATGAAAACGTCATGCTCACTGGCAGGAAGCACTTCACACTCATCAACTTCATCGCCGCAGCACATCTCATTGAGAGCAAACATGTCGTCCCCGGCGCCAATATGGCGTATCGTAACAAACTGTACCCGACCATCATCGTGAAGGATGTTTTGGCCCTTGCCGCCATGGTTTCTGCTGTTGGCCCTGAGTATTGCCTGGTCCAGACGCTTCTTGAAGGTTGTGAAAGACTCATCCTCGAACATCGGATTCCTGTCCGAGAGGATCGGCCCCCTGCACAACCGGTCTCCACTGGATGAGTTGGGGCACTGCTTACGAGGGCTGTAAGTCACATATCCTCTGACGGGGAAATCGTCATACTCTGCAACCCTCGATAAGTCTAATTCAAGCGTCTGATTCGTCTTTCTGGCTGGGCAGAGGAACAGCGATGGATTCTTGATATACCCGAGTTTCAGCGGGAGATACAACGATTGGGTGTTCCACTGGCGACCGGTTTGAGCCGTGACAACCGGAGCCCTGCCGTCATGGTCTTTTACATAGTTGCTCAGACCCTGGAAAATACTGCTCAACTGAGCTTGGCAGCGGTCTTTCCAGTACTGCTGTCGCTGGTGGCCCAGCAAAGGCAGCAATATGCCCGCAACAAGCATGATTACCGCGGCAACGGCCACCATCTCGCTTAAATTTCGCCAGAAGCCGACTCTAATCGTAACCGGACGGCTCTGTTCGGTAGCCAGCAATTCCTCAAGCCCTTCGTGACCCGAATTCGCCGCCTCGACGAGCCGATGGATAGTACGCTCAGCCAACCAATCAGGGCAAGGTTCCGGCTCTACCGTGGAAAGTGGAGCCAATGCAGATATGAACTGTTCATGCAGCTTCGCGGCTTCTTTATTGCAGGATATAAGTGCTTGGGCCTCGACGCTTTCGCTCTCAGACGCCATTCCCAGGGCATAATCGAGCAGAAGCTGCTTCTGGTCATTACTTATCGAACTCATTTAGTCCCCTTATCCCCGTCCGATGCTTTCCAGTCTTTGGAGAAACGACCAACTGCTGTGTGCAGCCTGCTTTTCACCGTACCTATTGGTATACTTAGAATGTCCGCCATTTGTTTGTAAGAAAATTTGTTAAAATAGGCTAAAATCAGGATTTCCCTCAGATTCTCCGGCATATTCGCTATAATCTGCTCGACCCGCAAAGCTGTCTCCGTCCTTTCCAGATTCTCGGAAGGTGTTCTGTTGTCGGAAGTTATGGCGTTAAGAACATCCCCAAAAGATGCCTCCTCGGAATCGGCAATAGTACCTATAGGCACGGCAGAAATGCGTTGCTGTTTGCGGAGGGCGTCTTTGGCCTTGTTCGCGGCAATCGTGAACAGCCACGGGCGCAAAGGTCGGGTGTGATCGAAGCTATCCCGGCTGGTGTATAATTGGAGAAACGTCTCCTGAAAAATGTCCTCGACGAGATCGTGCCGGTTGAGAAACTGCCTCAGAAACGCGTAAAGGCTGTTCTTGTAACGTGTTACGATCTCGCGAAAAGCCCCCTCGTCGCCGGCTGAATACATGGCGAGAAGTTCGGAATCGCTCAGTTTTCCACTTTCAGCATCCATAAACCTCGCCAAACTAAGAAATTAAACACTCCTATGCTGTCGGCAAGCAACATTGAGAGGGCGGTTTCATGGCAGACGAGAAACGATTTCATCGGGTATATCGAAGTTTGCGTAGGCGCTTTGAACATCGTCATGGTCGTCAAATGCTTCCATAAGAGAGATGATCTTCCTGGCAACAGCCTCTTCTTCGATAGCCACCGTGTTCTGCGGAACCATGGAAATCTCGGCAAGCTCGACAGCTATTTCCTTCTTTTCAAGGGCCTTCTTGAGTCCCTCAAAAGCGGTCGGTGCACATGTAATTTCAAAAATCTCACCGGTGTGCTGCATATCATCGGCGCCTGCATTAAGGGCTATCTCCAAAAGCTGCTCTTCATCGATACTGGTAGCCAGAACAGTAACGAGCCCTTTCTTAGTGAACATCCAGTTAACACACCCGCTGGTTCCCAGGGAACCTGCATGCTTCTCGAAAATCCTCTTGATTTCCGGCCCGGTGCGATTGCGATTGTCCGTCAGGGCCTCGACCATAATCGCAACCCCGCTGGGGCCATAACCCTCGTACAGCACCTCCTCGAAACTTACACCTTCAAGGTCCCCGGTTCCTTTCTTAATGGCCTTTTCAATGGTATCTTTGGGCATATTGGCCGATTTGGCCTTGTCGATTGCGTATCGCAGCGATAAGTTCGCACTCGGATCGCCACCGCCGTTCTTCGCTGCGACTATTATCATTCGAGCGATCTTGCTCCATTCCTTGCCGCGCTTAGCATCGTTTGCGGCCTTTTTGTGCTTTATCCCCGCCCAGTGTGAATGACCTGACATATATATACTCCCATTGAAGTCCGTACACTAATACAAATGCACAAATAAATCTGCGCTGGCGACTATTATACAGCATCAATTGGCTAAGGTAACCATATTTTCCCAAATTTGGCGTTTCGGCACATCGCTTTCGGTCTTCCAAAACAGCCTGAGCTATTCACGCAGGCCTGCTAAAAAGCAATCAATTGATTATTCCAAATCGCACGTATCCGGATGTCATACATATCGGGAGAATCAGATTATCTCGACCCGGAGCTGAGGGCCGGCATTCACAGCAACATAAACCACTACTCACAAAACACTTACAACCAACAGCATAAGGAAGTAGCATCCACTGGATTTACTTCTTTTTTTCCTTGACCGGAACTTGTTGATGCCCTACCATATGGTCGTGAACTACTGATGATAAACCGGATTGTGGGTTGTCCCGTATCTTCATTTGTCTTCAGATTGTTTTGAATTGGGGACTCACAGGACAGGAAGAGGTCAAAAGCCTCTTTTTTGACGGTAGTTAGGTTGCAAAGACGCTGTTGGCATCCGTTACAGAACGGTGGTCCGGGCTATGAACGGAAGTTCTGGCGGGCGTCAAGAATTGAATTTAGCGTGAAACGAAATCTGCTTAATATAGAGAAGCATTCGCTGTTTTAGCGAGGGAGTGTTGGTGTTGTGCATATGAATTGGCCGATTGTGGAAAACATGGACTTGTCAATGTCGAACGCCCCACAACTTGGAGGTGTTTCGGCCTGTCATTGCTGATTCTGTGCCCCTTGATTAAGATGAAGATTTCGTAATTTACCGCCTCTTCTTTGCGACTTTCCTGCCGTGATATTCCGCAATTGGGTTGATTTGAGTGGTTTTTGAGTCTACGACAATTGCATGAGAAAGGCAGGAATTATGGATATCCTAGCTATAGAAATGGGGCCGACAACAGTGGTTGGGGCGCTTTTTGTTGGCCTCTTTTTGGGCGGCTCACTGGTGGCTATCGTTCACCAGATGATTTCCCGAACAAGAGCCAAGACATTCAAGGAAGATTTGCAGAGGCAGATAGACGGAGCGAAGAAAGAGGCGGAGAATATTGTCAAGTCCGCCCAGATCGATGCCGCAGCCGAAGCGATCAAGAAGAAAGAGGAACTGACGGCGGAAGCCAACAAGACTCGGGTTGAACTCCACGAAACTGAAATGAGGCTGAGCAAGCGTGAGGATGCACTCGACCGACAGACCGAAGCGGTCCAACAGCGAGAGAAAGCCGCCAAGCAGCAGGAACAGGAAGCTGAACGAAGGCAGCACAACATCGATTTGAAAGACAAACAGCTTTCCACACTTCTCGCACAGCAGAAAAACCAGTTGCTGAAAATCACCGCAATGGATATCGGGGAAGCCAGGGAACTGCTGCTTAAGCGTCTCGAAGACGAATGCGAGCACGAGATGTCGTCCCTGATTCAAAGAAAGGTCGAGGAGGCCACGGAAGCATCGGACGAGAAGAGCCGGGAGATTATCAGTACCGCCATTCAACGGTACGCAGCCGAGCAGACGTGCGAGGCAACCGTTTCAACCGTCGAGATCCCTAATGACGATATGAAAGGTCGAATCATCGGCAGAGAGGGACGCAACATTCGTGCTTTTGAAAAGGCTACCGGCGTGGACGTTATCGTTGATGACACGCCCGGAATGATAGTCGTCAGCGGCTTCAGCCCTGTCAGGCGTGAGGTGGCTCGGCTGTCAATGGAGAGACTCATCCAGGACGGCAGGATTCACCCGTCCCGGATCGAGGAACTCGTCGCTCAGACCCGCAAGGACGTCAACAACAAAGTTCTTCAGATCGGTAAAGATGCCGCGGTAGAGACTAACGTCCGGGGATTAAACAACAAGGTTCTGAGCATGCTTGGCGCCTTGAGCTACCGAACGAGTTACGGCCAGAACGTACTCCGGCACAGCGTCGAAGTCGCATTTCTTGCGCAGGTTATGTCCGACGAACTTGGCCTGGACGGCTCAATCGCCAGACGTGCAGGACTGCTGCACGATATCGGCAAGGCGATTGATCATGAAGTCGAAGGAAGTCACCCTGTAATCGGCGTCAACTACCTCAAACGGTTCAATGAGTCGGCAATCATACTTAATGCCGTTGCCGGTCATCACGGCGACATCCCGGCTGACAATCCCTATACGCCGCTGGTTGCAGCGGCCGATGCGATAAGTGCTTCTCGCCCAGGCGCCAGAAGGGAGACTCTTGAACGTTACATCAAACGGCTTGAGCAGCTCGAAGAGATCGCCGGCGGATTCAAGGGAGTGGAGAATGCATACGCCATTCAAGCCGGGCGGGAGATACGCGTTATTGTCAACGCCGGTGAAGTGAATGATGAGGCAGTAATGAAAATCGCACGTGATATCGCAAACAAAATCCAGGACGAAATGACATATCCCGGCGAGATACAGGTGACGTTGCTGCGTGAGGTTCGCTGTATTGAATATGCCAAGTAAGAGCTGCAGGAATGCAGACGCAGGGCAGAAACGCATCCAAAGCCGAACGCAGGATCGTTAACCATGAAGCTCAATATTCTATGCATAGGCGATATAGTGGGCCGACCGGGCAGGAGAATCCTGGCCGAGAAGCTCAACTCGCTAATCACCGATCTGGGTGTCGATTGCGTGATAGCCAATGCCGAAAACGTAGCGGGTGGCTCCGGCGTGACTCCTCAAATCTACGACAAGCTTCTGCGCTACGGCGTGAATCTGATCACTTTAGGCGATCACACCTATCGCAAGAGAGAGATTACGCCAACGCTCGAAACCGCCGAGAATATTGTGCGGCCCGCGAATCTCTCTGAGCAGGCGTCCGGCAAACGCACGGCAATTTACAGAACACAAAAGGGGCCGACTGTCGGAGTTGTCTCTCTGATAGGCCGCATCTTCATGAAGCCGGCCGATTGCCCCTATGCCGCCATCGACAGAATTCTGCCGCAGCTTGAACAGAAGGCCGACATCATAGTCGTTGACATTCATGCCGAGGCCACAAGCGAGAAGGTGGCAATGGGCTACCACCTCGACGGAAGGGTCAGCGTATGTTTCGGCACTCACACACACGTCACCACCGCGGACGAAAGGATTCTGCCGGGAGGCACCGCATGTATCACCGATATAGGCATGACGGGCGCACATGACTCCGTCCTCGGCAGAAAAGTCGAAAACGTGCTTAAGTCGTTCAGGACTCAGATGCCATTCCCGTTTGAAATTGCCACCGGCAACGTGAAGATGAGCGCCATACTCGTCACCGTTGACAGCAACACGAAAAAGGCTGAACGCATTGAACGGATTCAGGTCGATGCGGATTCACATGAGACGACAAGCTACGACAGTGACGACGGCAGACCTGAATACTTCAACAACAGCCTTTAGGCGAGAGCCGTATATGTCATCTCCGGCGTTTTGCTTTGGCCCCGCACATCTAATTCGGCACTAAACGGGGGGCATTCGAGGGATTGACCGCAACACACGCAACCAGAAATCGAACAGCGCATTCGGTGTTTGCGGCAAGATTGTTGATTTCATCGGCCAAGGGTTTCTCGGCGAGGCCCGCCCAAACCGCCGGATGTCCGCCGTCCATCAAACCATAAAGCCCGGCCATTCGAACCGGTTCCGGCGTCGGCGGCTCACTGCTGCGCAGAGTGAAAAATGCGGCAGCGAGCAGCGCTGCGACAACAACACTTGCAGCAACCGCCAAAAGACGCCGGTTGACCGACAGCCTGTATGTTTCAATTTCTCGTTCGGGCACGGCCTGCAGAAAGCGCCGGACGGACTTTACGGCAGACTCGTCTTCCAGGCTTGCGGCCTCTCGCTCCAGGCCCTTGCCCAGTGAAAGACACATCTGATGAAATCCCCGGCAATTCGCACAGTGGCGAATATGTCTTTGCGTTCTTGCCGACAACCGCTTCTCCGCATCCACCGCATCCGATATGATGAGTTTGTAGAGCCAACAGAACATCATGCACCTTCAACTTTCATAAAAGCCAATGTTTCTTCGGGCGACACATTCTCATCGCCCAGCGCATTCGCAGTTATCTCTCGCAATTTCTCGGCCATATGTGTCCTTGCCCGAAACAGCGTCACTTTGACGCTCACCTGCGACTTGCCCATTACCCTTGCTATCTCCTTTATCGACATAGTCTCAGCGTATCTGAGCCACAACGCCTGGTACTGGTTCGGCGACAGGGTCTCGGCGGTCTGCCACAGACAGTGCCGCGTTTCTCGCCGCACGGCCTTATCGCCGGGGGCCGGTTCGCAGCTCCTTGTCTCCAGAACAGGATCCGAGTTGCGCAACCGACGCAGCCGGCTGGACGCCAAATGTCTTGCTATAGTATAGAGCCACGTCGAGAACTTGTAGGTATTCCGATAACGGTCAATGTTCGCAAAGGCCCGGACAAACGTATCTTGAACAAGGTCCTCGGCGTCGTGCAGGCTGTTCGTACGGCGACGCAGAAACCGAAGCAGCCGCTCACCGTACCGATCGGCCAACTCTGCAAAACTGGCTCGGCAACCCTGTTGAGACCGCCTTGCCAGTTCTTCGACGCTCAAAACCCGCAATTCTCCGTATAGAGAGCCGGGACCGTCAGAGATTACCTTTTGTTCTTTTCCGCCCGCCATATCTCTTTCAAAAATGTAACAACCGATTCGGTACTCGA
Organism: Sedimentisphaerales bacterium; assembly: GCA_016932835.1. Lineage (GTDB taxonomy): Bacteria > Planctomycetota > Phycisphaerae > Sedimentisphaerales > Anaerobacaceae > JAFGCD01. The sequence continues at coordinate 28,205 of JAFGCD010000014.1, read as the reverse complement.
TTCAAAATAGAGCGTGATCGTCCTGTCAGTACTTGACAAATTCAGTTTCTTTGCCAGTTCCGCCAGGGCCGGATGCTCCCCACCCGCCAAACTCAGGAAGGCAATCATGCCGTCTAGCATCTTCTTGACATTCTGAGCGACTTGAACGGACTCTGCCCTGAGACTCAGATTGACATAGAGTTGTCCGGCGTCTTCACCAATAGCCCCGCCCAATTCATCGGTCTGGTTGAGTATGGCAGCTCCGCTCTTATGATCCGCCATATCCCCGACTGCATTCGCCGCGACCTGAATGAACGCTCCTTTCGCACCGAGAACAGCCTGCTCGAACACGCCCTTGGAGGCATTAGCCGCCGAGCCATTCAGAACGTCAACAGCATGCCCGACCGCCTCAAGCCCGGCGCCCAGTACGACCGTATTGCCTTTATACACACACCCGTATACCCTCTGGTCGGGCCCGTTAGGGTCCTTCTTGTTCTCATCCACCCAGCTATGAACAACGATATCGCCGTGTTTGCTTTGCTGATACTGAGGATTCATCTGCACAAGAGCGATCAGCTTGTCGGCGTCGAAACGCCCCTCGAACAAGGCCACGGCTTTCTCGCGATCATCGCCGCTGCCGTAAATGGTCACGCTCCGAATGTCGTCAATCGGATGGAATGAGAACATCGACTTGAAAACCTGCAGCTTTTCCTCCAGGCCTTCTTTCGCCAGTTCGGTCCGGATAGCCTGCCCTATCTGGGATTTGACAAACCGGTCGTAGTCCAGGTGCGCCACCCAGTTGGCTTCGACGCTCACTCGGCTCTTGAGCAACGGCCCACCCGATGCCGGGATCACCATCAACAATGCACTCACTATCAATACGATCATTGGCTTTCTCATAACTCAAATCTCCTGTTCACTTGATTTCGCTCCGAGAACCCGCCCCGGAACACCCTCAGATGAAACTCTTGTGGGTTGGCTTTCACTGTCGGCAGCGCCCCGACGCGCAAACATCTTAACTTTTTCCTTATTATACACGTCGGCATGCCAAAGGGTTACAGGCATTCTGGAAAGGTGAACCGCGATAATACGGAAATGACGGGAAAAAGTCTTATTCCAGGCTTAAATCGAGACGTTGAGGAACTATTGCCCGGTTTTTACAGGAATGATCATCTCCCGCTATTGATTGAAGACAGGATCTAATCGGAGCTATTTTGCGGCCGGCTGAGCCTTGGCCTTCTCGACCCAATCCGGATTCGAAACAAATGACTCCAATTTCGCAGATTCGGCCTTGATCTGCTCCAGCAACTCTTCAGCCCGCGATAAATCTCCGCGATAAGCCATGTGCTCCAACTCAGCAGCAGCCTCCGACAACTGCCTGGCACCTATGTTCGCTGCAGAGCCCTTAATCGAATGAGCATACAGTTTAACATCTTCAGCGTTTCCGGCCTGGACAGCGGAAGTAAGAGTCACAAGCCGCTCCCGGTTATCCGCAACACATACAGGAATAATCTCCACGGCGATATCTTCATCGACTATGCGGCCGATCAGTTGGTCCCAGTCTATTACACAGTCACCGGATAGCTCGACCGGTTCACCTTTTGTTGCAGCGCCTTGCGAACATGCTCCGCCCGCTTCGTCAACAGCAGACTTAAACGAATCGATCTCTTTGCACATAGCCGGACCTCTTGAAATACCCCATAAACCAACCGGATGCAAGTGATACTCAGCGACCACCAATGCCGGGTAGTTGTATCGGCCATATCAGCCGCACGCTTTCCCTCGGAAGCACGCATTTCGACTGTTTTCGATGAATCAACGCAACCAGTACGCTGCTCTGAAATAGCTTATAGGACCTTAAACCTCACAAACGCTGTTGCGGCAATGCAGCCGAAGGCGCCCGTTGGTCAGGAGCTTTCCCGGGACAGGTACTTGAAGATTACAACTGTCAGTTCGACACTATCGACCGGTTTGGACATGTAGTAATCGCATCCGGCGTTGATACATTTTGCATCGTCCCCGGGCATCGCATTGGCCGTCACGGCAATAATAGGGATAGCCAATCCTTCTTGGCGAAGGGCTCTGGTAGCCTCATAGCCGTCAACATTAGGCATCTGTATATCCATCAATATCAGGTCAAAATGCTCGCTGAGAGCCTTCTGGACGGCCTCAGCACCGTCGATGGCTATCGCTACTTCAAATCCCATTCGCTCCAGCAACAGCTTGATAAGCATTTGATTGGTGAGAGTATCCTCGGCCACCAATACCCGCACTTTGGATTCGACCCCTGCTTCAGCTTCGGATGCGACCTGGCAACCAGGGTTTGACCCTGCGTGCAAGCGACGCTCCCCCGCGGCCAGCCCCGCCATCTGCTTCGTTTCTTGTGTCGGAAACGTAACCATAGTAATCTCAACATCGACCCAACTACAGCAAGAACCGCCCTGGAATTCTTCTGGGAGCTTCAGGCAAAATATCAGGAATCACGCTTAGAAAGTACCAGTACACGAATTATAGGAGCTCATTTCGAGCTTCAAAAGTACATGTGAGAAAAACTGGCGATTATGGGACCGCAATCCCCCTGCGGATATCAGAAATCCAATCGCTATTGTAGAAACGGATTCTGAGCCTTCTCGCGTGCTATCGTCGATGACGGGCCGTGTCCTGGATAGACAACCGTCTCATCAGGCAAAACCCAAAGCTTCTCCTTTACAGACCCGACCAGCCGGTTCATACTTCCCCCGGGAAAATTAGTCCGTCCGATCGAATCGGCGAACAGCGCATCGTCTGTAAAAACTACCGCCTCGTCACTCGAATAAAGGCAGATACCGCCGGGAGAGTGGCCGGGAACATGAAGAACCTGCAGTCTAACGCCGCCCTGCTCGACCCAGTCCCCGTCCTGCAAAAAAACGTCGGCTGGCGCGGATGTAAAAGCCTGCCCCAACATACCGGACAAATTCGCCGCAGGATTCACCAGCATTTCGGCGTCAAACACATGGATAAGGACCTGTATCTCGGGATACTTCGTTCGCAGCAAGGCAATGCCTGCGATATGGTCTATATGCCCGTGGGTCAAAACGACCGCAACCGGTCTGATCTTGCGCTCGCTCAGAAGCGCAACCAAAGCCTCGACGCCGAAACCGGCATCGACAACCAGGCAATCACCGGCATCTTCTCCACTGCGAAGAACATAGCAGTTAGTTTCGTACTCACCAAGCGCCAAACGCTCTATTATCATTGTGCAGCCCTGTAAAAAACGCCTAAATTAACACAGGCGTCTTTCCCCGTCAACAAGCTCTTTGCGCTTGACCGCCTGCTTTGATTCTGTTACCCTGCCCGGACATTCATAGTCGCAGTCCGCGTATGGCAAGAACGTAATCAAGTCTTACGCAACGTACCGAAGGAGACTTCTACCGAATGGAAGCATTTAGACGAGTATTCAAATATGTCTGGCCCCAATGGCCTACGTTGATAGTCATATTCAGCACGGCTCTCGTAGTCGGCCTGCTTTTCTCTTTCAGTATAGCAACGGTTCTTCCGCTGCTGAAGGTCATGATGGGCGAAGAAGGACTGCATGGCTGGATTAACAGGAAGATAGCGGAGGACCGGTACGGAATTAGATTCTACGTCGCAGACAGAAGCGAACTGCTGGACCCCAATAATGTAGAGATCGCATACTACCTGCGAATATCCGACGTCGAAGAAGACGGACAGGCCCAAAAAGCCGGCATCATCAGAGACGACGTAATACTCGGCGCCGGAGCGGCCATCGAAGACAAAGTCCCGTCAAGCATACTCCTGTCAGAACTTGCCAACGCCAAGACCAAGACCCTCGTGACATTGCGATGCAGACGCATCAACGAAGCCGGAAACATGGTGCCAAAAATGTTCGAAGTTCGCGCCGGCAGAAAACCGTTCTATGCCGGCAGTGCGCAGTGGGTGCTTAAATTCATACCACAGGGAGAGACCAGAGAAAATACAAGAACGGCTGTAATGCTCATTATAATGCTCATGCTTATAACCACAGCCGTCAGGTGCGCTGCGACTTTCTGCCAGGTGTACGCCGTCCAGAAACTGATGAATAACGCCATGGCGCAGTTACGGGAAGACACATTCAAACATGCTCTTGAAATCCCCGCCGGATTCTTTGACTCCGAAGGAGCCAATGATACCGTCAGCAGACTCATTCGAGATACCGCCTCGATAGGAACAGGAATCAAGATACTCCTCGGCAAGACGCTCCGAGAACCGCTGAAAGCACTCTCGCTGATGGCAGTTGCCCTATGGATCGAACCAAAACTGACGCTGATATTCATGTGCGGCGCGCCGATGGCACTCTACGCCATCGGAAAACTCGGCAAGAAAATAAAACGCGCAACCAAGAAATCTCTTGCCATCTGGGCACAGATACTCGGCAAGCTCAAAGAAGCCCTCGATGCCATAAAGGTCATAAAGGTCTATAATCAACAGCCCTACGAATGCTCCACTTTCAGAACAACCAACCACAGGCTGCTCAGACAACAGTTGCGAATCGCGAAGATCGACGCCCTGACAAGTCCTTTGATGGAAGTACTTGGAATGATCGCAGGTTGCGTCGGGCTAATGTTCGGTGCACACTGGGTATTCAAAGGCGATATGCTCCCGAGCGATTTCTTTACGCTGCTGATACTGCTGGGCGGCACCGCCGAATCCGTGAGAAAAGTCAGCGACGTCTGGAACAAGCTCCAGCAGGCAAATGCCGGAGCGGAACGAGTATATGCAATTATCGACGAAAAGCCCGAAATCGAAAGTCCGGATGCATTTGACCTGGAGCCGTTGAGAAACAAAATCGAATTCAAGGATATCGTCTTCTCCTATCCGACTTCCGAGAGCCCGGTATTGAAGAAGATCAACTTGGCAGTCGAAGCCGGTCACAACGTCGCCATCGTCGGGCCTAACGGTTCCGGAAAGACCACCCTGGCAAACCTCATACCCAGATTGTACGAACCGCAAAGCGGACAAATCCTCATCGACGGAAAGGACATCGCAAAGGCCACACTCTTCAGCCTGCGAGACCAAATAGGACTTGTCACACAAAACGTAACCACCTTCAACGATACTATCAGTGCTAATATCGCCTACGGCAGCAAAAACGCCACCACGGAAGAAATAATCGCCGCCGCAAAACGCTCATTTGCCCACGAGTTCATAGCCCCGCTGCCAAACGGATATGATACGGTCATTGGAGAGCAGGGAGCAGGACTCAGCGGCGGCCAACTCCAGAGAATCGTCATTGCAAGGGCAATTCTTAAGAATCCCGCAATACTCATCTTCGACGAAGCCACAAGCCAGGTTGACGCCGACAGTGAAGCAAAAATCCACAAGGCAATTGAAGAGATCATGCAGGATAGAACCAGCTTCATTATTGCACACAGATTCAGCACCGTTATCAGTGCCGACATAATAGTAGTAATGGACCATGGCAGGATTATCGCACAAGGCCAGCACGAGAAACTGATCAAGAAATGCTCGCTGTATCAAAGCCTGTACGAAACCCAACTGGTTAAAGGATAGGAGCGAAACGAAGGCGTCAGTAATCTTCAAATCGACGCCGCATAAGGGATTGAGCTCGGCTCCGCCTGGCCATGAAAGAAATCACTCGAACTCTGTTGAAAATTCGCACTTTGATTTACGGCAAATCGTCCATCTTGCCGATTTAGACTGAACACTGGAGAATCTGAAACTTTGAGATCATAATATACATCGTTCTATTCTGACATTTGAACGGATATAGTATTAGTTCATCCGGCCGGGGCACAGTTATGACGAAACTTGGAAGGCAACAAAAAGCAAACGAACTTTTCAAGAGATATCACGGCAATCCTATCTTGTCGGGAGACGATTGGCCGTATCCCACCAATGCCGTCTTCAACCCGGCCGCAGCAAGGTTGAACACCGAAACCCTGCTGCTTATCAGGGTGGAAGATATGCGGGGCTTCTCGCACCTTACCGTCGCACGAAGCGCCGACGGCTTCACAAACTGGGAAATCGACCCCACGCCGACTCTCGAAGCAAACCAGAGCCTGCAAGAGGAAAGGTGGGGACTGGAAGACCCCCGCATCATATGGCTCGAAGAACAGAAACAATTCGCCGTTACTTATGTCTCATTCGGCGAAGGCGGCCCGGTAGTCTCACTGGCCATAACGAAGAATTTCAAGACCTTTGCCAGGCTGGGCTCACTGCTGCCGCCGGAAGATAAGGATGCCTGCCTGCTCCCGCGAAGATTCAACGGACGATTCGCACTGATTCATCGTCCCATCGTCAGAGGCGAGGCACACATGTGGATCAGTTTCTCGCCGGACCTAAAACACTGGGGAGACCACCGGCCTTTGATTATGACCAGAACCGCTTACTGGGACTGTCACAGGGTGGGGCTGGCATGTCAGCCTATAGAAATGCCCGAGGGCTGGATGCTGTTCTACCACGGGGTCCGCAACACCACGGCCGGAGCAATATACCGTGTCGGAATGGCGCTTCTGGACCTGAACTCGCCTTGGAAGGTCCTGCGAAGAAGCGATGAATGGGTCCTCGGACCACATGCACCTTATGAGCGTATCGGCGATGTAAGCGACGTCGTCTTCCCGACAGGCGCCACCGTCCACAAGGAAACCGATCAACTCAACCTTTACTATGGCGCCGCCGACAGCACGGTAGCCGTGGCTACCGCCAGCATAAAGGACTGCATGGACTACCTGATGTCCTGCCCGACTGTGGAATCGTAAGCCGGTATCCCGCCGCTATTGCGGGTGGTCGATTGCAAACTTCGCACGCACCTTCTCGAGCAATTGTGTCTTCCTCTGAATCTGCCAGACAAGCACGGTTATGGGCTGCCTCTTCTTATCCTTGAAGGTTATTATGATCCTTCCAAAACCCATGAGGCGCTCGATGAAATCGCTCGTATCTACTCGGCTGTTGTAATCCTCTCTGCCAATCTGTTCGCCCGACTCCGTCGGTCCCTCCTGTACGTTCATGTAGTTGGGCGTTATCGTAATATAGTAGAAAAGTCCCTTCAGCCACGATATGAATAGCGTCACCACACCTATCACGCCTACAAGAAGATACACCGTCGTGTTCATCGACACGGCAATATGCTTGAACAAGGCCAGAAAGCCCACTACGCAATCGAGCAGATGCAGCCACAACAAGAAAAAACCAAGACTAACCAGGGCTATCAGCAAAACCTTGATACTGACGTTGTATTCCTCAATGATGAAGTTCAGCAGGAATATAATGAACCATACGCCGCCGACAGCGGCAGGAGAAACAGAACTGAAAACCAACGAGACCAGGGCCGCCAGGAACGACGCTGCAATCGTTGGAACGTACAGAACCTTCGGCGTCCAGTCGAACACAATCAGCCAGTCGTTGACATCGGGATCGTCTCTGATTGCCTTCTGCACCGTCAACCTCGTTCTGAGTGTTTTCCGCAACATGAAAAACGACCCTGTCGCAATTCCAATCACACCGACCGCAATATACACGGCTATCATTTTGTTGGAGAACCACGCAATCTCGGCCAGACTGGGAAAAACGAACCGCCCAATCAGCCACACAACCACTGCCGCTCCAACAACAATCCCTCCCCAAAACATGACTCTCTTCTTCGACTCTCTGCTGCCCGAACTGCTCGTATCTTCCACGCTCGCCTTTTCTTCAGGATTCTGTCCTTCCACGGTATCCCCTTCCATGATAGTAATCGAAGACTACCTCAACACTGCCTGGCACGAATCTTCTGTACGACCGCCGATCTCGCGGGCTTCACAATCCCCATTATGCCTCCCACCCGTGGACTGTCAAGCTCATAAGTGCCGACAGAAAATTTCCGCCACACGCATTCAAGAGCCTTCTCTGACTCGCTGCTGTGCCTCCTTAGCGTCCCCCTTCCAAGACCCTGCCTTGCGACCTTATCAGCACTGTATCGAAATGATAACTCCTGCTCACCGAAGCCGACCCGCAGACAAGCGTTTTCTGCGCAAGACAACAATACCGGCGCTAACGAGCAAAACCGTGGAGGGTTCAGGCACCGGACGTGGGTTTGGATGTTTCTCCACCCGTGGCGGCCTTAAAATGGCCGGCATGCCTCCCGGTATGACGTCAATTGCGCCGCCGCCAATAGTTTCTCCCCCGCCGATCCCCGAAGAGCCGCCCCCGCCATATGTCTGTTTTTCACCGAGTTTGGCGAATACTGCAATGACGATCTTGGGACCATCAAGCTGCGCGATCGTGCGCCCCGATACCGGGTCCACCACATCTCCCAACCAGTGAACGAACTCATAACCCGGCATGGGATTAGCAGACAACACCACGCTCGAACCACGCAAAAAGTAATGCACGCCCACTCCGGGCGTTACTGTGCCGCCCCGTGAAGGAGTCTGCTGGATAAGAAGCGCCACGTCTCCTGACGTCCGGCAAAAAGCCGGTGTAGAGAAAAAACTCACAAGGGCAAAGAGTAGCAGAACCCTTGGGACCCACCACCCAGCAAATACCGCGCTTGCATGTTTCATCAAATCCCTTTGATGCAGCAAACATCCGTTGATTCATACACTACTGCAATCACTGCCATCCTTAGGCACTGTATATTATAGGACCCGGGCTTCGCCAGTCAAATCTAATTTCACAGAAAAAACGCTCTGCAGACGACCATATTGAGCCCCCACCTGACTACCCTCAACACAAACAACCCGAAGCCATCGCTTCAAGACCGCATAGACGAACCATGGAGTACACACTCCACAGAAAGGACAAGGCATTCGCCCAATAGCTTTGGCGGTGCCCGAACAGTCTATCTTGCCCCAATTAACGCACACCAAGATGTTTTCGTTTGCCTATTTTGAACATACAGGCAAGAAAAAAGCCAGATTCTTACAACGACAGAATCTGGCTTCGGAGGAGGGTGATGAAAAGCTAAATGATAGCGCTAAGAACTAATAGGCGACTCCGTTCTCTAAATAGTCCAAAAATCTTCGACTGCTATGTATTTAATCGAGTAAACACCAAAGATTTCTTTAGCGAAAATAAGGATGATTGTGAAGAAATTTACATATTCCTCTCAAAAAATCAAGTGTAAACTCTCAAAAATATAAGTTTTTCTCACTTTTTTTTCAATGAGCAACCCGTTTGACACCTCCAACCCCTGTTTAGATTACGCTTGATTAACGACTTTTGTTCTCATATTCTAACTGATAGCTTGTTATTTCTTTTCGCCGGCTCCTTTGGGAATTGAAGATTATGGACAAACAAACAACCATTGCAGATTTGCTCGCCGCCAAGCATAACAGCCGGAGAATTGCCGCGGTCAGTTGTTATGATTACACGACAGCCCGGCTCGTATCGCAGACTCAGATTCAGATGATACTTGTGGGTGACTCCGCCGCTCAGGTCGTCCTCGGGTTCGATTCTACGCTGCCGGCCACAATGGATTTCATGGTCGCAATAACCGCGGCGGTCAGGCGAGGGGCGCCAAACGTCTTTCTCGTGGCGGACATGCCTTTCCTGTCTTACCAAGTCACCATTGCCGATGCCGTAAAAAACGCAGGCCGATTCGTGGTCGAGTCAGGTGCTCAAATGGTGAAAATAGAAGCAACCGGAGCACATCTTGACGTCATCAAGGCCGTAAGCAACGCTGGAATAGCTGTTATGGCGCATATCGGAATCAGGCCTCAGAGCATCACCAAAACCGGACACTTCAAGGCCGAGGCTACTACCGCAGAGATGGCGGCTGAGCTTCTCAGTCTGGCTGAACAGATGGTTGACAATGGGGCAGGAGCACTTCTGATTGAGGCAGCCGCCGCTGAGGTGGCTCGGATAATCACAGAACGCTCTGAGGTCCCCGTGATCAGTTGTGGCGCCGGCCCCGGCTGTGACGGACAGATACTAATCGCACCCGACATCCTGGGCCTGACGCAGGGACCGCATCCAAAATTCGCGAAGAGCTACGCCAATCTGGCAGAGCAGACCATCGAAGCATTCACCGCTTTCGACAAAGAAGTCAAGGAAAACAAATACCCCGACAAGGACCACAGTTACCACATGAAAACCGGAGAATTGGACAAACTGCGGGAAATGCTGAAGGGCGCCCCTTAGCGAGAAGAAACGAGACCGCTCTCAAAACTCCTCCAGGAAGCCCTTCCTTGTCAGCCTTGCATCGGCCTGAAACAACGTCGCGTAGTCGGGTACCGCGTCAAGCCCCAGAGCTTCACAAACCTCCGCGGAATCAGCCAGCTTCTCTATTACGCCCTGCGTATCCGTCCGCAGAAACCGACGCAGCATCTGAATTGCATATAGTTGATGCTCCGTAAAATCCTTGGCGAGAAAAGGGTGCCCGAATTTAGGCATGGAAGTCTCCGCCTCAGCAAGCGCATCCTGCGCCACAACCACCAGCGATTGAATTGTCCTGATATCAGTTGCCATACATCATAAATCGGCTAATCGCCGCTCCAACTTCAGTAATCCCCACCGCTCCCGCCGGGCAAACCGGGTCACTGCTTCGACCGCTCGGGAATAGGCAGACCGAGTTCAGTAAGAACCTTCTTCATATCGTCCCAGACCTTTCGGCGATTCTCGGGCGAGTAGCTTCGCAACAAATAAGCAGGGTGATATGTGGCCATCAACTTAACGGGCATACGGCCCAAGCCCGCAGAGTACTCATGGAATTGGCCCCGCAACTGCCCTATGGATTTGGTCGTATCCAGCAGCGTTCTGGCAGCATGAGCGCCGAGAGCCACTATGATCTCGGGCTCGATCAGCTCGATCTGACGCTGCAGATAGGGCAGACACGCTGCTATCTCATCGACCTTCGGGTCGCGATTCTCCGGCGGACGGCATTTCAGGATATTGCCTATATAGACATCGCTTCGCTTAAGCCCGCAGGCTGCGATTATCTTGTCAAGCAACTGGCCGGCCCTTCCGACGAATGGTCGGCCCTGGAGATCCTCGTCGCCCCCGGGCGCCTCTCCGACGAACATTATTCGAGCATCGCTATTGCCCTCGCCCGCAACGGCATTGGTCCGCAAAGAACCCAGTTCACACCGACGACACTGTTCGACCTGGTCGGCCAATCTCTCAAGTTCTTTGTCACTCTCGACAGCCGGCATAGCCTCCTCCTGTTCCTGCAACTGACCGGCATCCGCATGGCCCCGGACGGAGAAGCCGCCGAAAAACTGCTCCATCTCAAGATGCTGCCGAACAGCTTTGTCAATGTTCACACTATCCGTCATAACCAGGGATTATAACCACGCATAAACATGCCGCCAACCCAAAATATATCGCCTCTAAAACCAGGTATCCCGCCCGACTACGTGAAGTAGCACACTACCTTCTGGGCCGGCATATCACCGACAATCTGAAGCCTGCCCGGACCCAATTCACATACACGAACGACATCTTCATACTTGCCCGATTCAGGAACAAGATTCGCCAGAGAATTAGGCAGTTCAAGCAAACGATCCCGGTTCAAAACAACACCCTCACGGTTGGGGAAAAGGGCAACATAAAAAATATCGGTCTCGACCAGATCCTGGAAAAAGTGCGTTCCGAAAGAAAGCTCAGGCATCAGGCTGGCGTCTTCGTAAGCCATTTCGACAAGGACCGCCGCATTGCTTATCTCGTGGAAGCCCACCGGAACGCCCAGGCTCGGCGTAGAAGTGCCCCACCTGCCCGGCCCGAAAAGGATTGTCGCATCCGTATATTTGTCGTTTATTAACTTGTTGAGTCGCCCGATTAGACGGGCCACGTCGTACTTCTGCGACAAAGTCAACGCCGCGTATCCTTCGGGATCGATGAACACAACCCTGCGAATCTCCTGGGCGATACTGCCCCCCATGAAGAAACCGGCCGTCTCGAAAAGCAGCCTGCCTGGCTCTATAGTGCCGGGCAGCTCGACATGCTTCTGATATCCCTTGGTCTGCAGAGGTCTGCACTGCAAAAGGTTAATCATGGCCTTGCCGTCCTCGATGAAGTTGGCTGTGAACTCGATATCAACAGGATAGCTGTAAGCTTTTTCCAGGGTCTTCAATATCTTCTGCATGTCCCGCACAAAAGACGTCTGAGAAAACAGCTTCTCGAATGTAAGCAGCCAGTACTGTCCCCTGTTGCCGCCCTGCTCACGGACCTGTCTGGACAACTGAGAATCGTTCACCGCAACATACTCCAGGTTCAGATCCAACCCCTGATCTAAAAGCTCTTCAAAAGCCATCGTCCGAAGGCAGTTGGCTTGAGTATCGAGCAAGTCAACCCGCCGCTGAGAGAACTTGCGCACATCATCCATACCCGCAACGGGCCTGGTCAGGGGGGCATCCAGAGCGACTATCCGCGGATAGTCGTCCTCCACTCGATTGACGGCACGTGTGCCGAGTCCCAGAACCAATCTCAGCATACCGGCCTTCGGATCCAATTCCGGCTTCCATACGAACGCGTTGTGCGACATACCTACCCCGGCAAGATCGGGGAAAAAGTACCCGTTGCGGTGAGAACCGGAGACCCGCTGAACCAGAAGCGCCATCTGTTCGTCATCCTGGTCCAGACCGCGCTGAAGCCGGTAGGTCAGCGCCTCTTCGCTCATCATGCTGGCGTAAACATGGCGAACCGCCTCCTCGAAACGCAAATATCGTTCGTCCGGATCGCCCTGGTTCACACAGAAAAAGCTTTCGTACTTGCCCGCAAAGGCATTGCCGAAAGCGTCCTCCAACAGGCTACTCGAACGGACGATAATCGGAGACTGCCCGAAGTATTCGATCATCTCACGGAGCTGCTCGCGAACCTGGCTTGGAAACTTACCCTTAAGCAATTTTTCCCTCAACTCCGAGGCAACCTTGAAATAGCCTTCTTTGGACTTCTGTTCGACGCGAAGGCCCCACCAGCCGTTCTCGACCAGATAAGTGTAGAACACATCAGAGCCTACATAGAAGGAATCGTGAGGCTCAAGACCATCGCTCAATTCGAGCGACGTGTCCGTCGAGACAACCTTGTTCGCAATAAGCATGCCGACGGCCTTGCCCCCGATAAAACCCGTCCCAATCATCCGTTTGCGTATATCCAGAAGATCTTCCAGAGAAAAATGGGCTTGCGCAAGTGACAGTATCCGTTCCTCCCGGCCGATCATCATCCTGCACAACTTCCGAATGACGCGGTGCTTCTCCTCTGGGCTGGCTGAGGCATTCGCGCATAACTCCTCGGCGTTCAGAAAGACCCGGTCCCAATAGTCCAACGCACGCTGGGCCGGCTCCGGCCCTTTCCCCGAAAAGTACGAAATCAACCGCGCCGCATCCACGCTTGTCGTAATCGGAACGAAAGCATCGCCTTTCTGAATATGAGGCAGGAACATCGTCGGCGAATACCGACGCCAGACCTTCAGCGGGTGCACATGAAAACTGTCCTCGAATCGGTAGAGGTCCAGAAGAATCTGGGTCGTCTCACGAATACGCGCTATCGTCTTGTAGGAGTGCTTGTCGCGAAGAAGCGCGAAATATGCAATAGTGTCCAATTCAAAAAGATACGGGCAGGTAATCAGGAAAAAATTGCCTATCATCAGGTCCGTCGCCCATGCGCTGAGCAGGTCGGAAAGGCAGTCGAACACATAGTAGGCCTCTTTGCCGTGCTCGGTGATGATGTTGTGAACCTGCGACGAGAAGGTCTCGAATCCGCTGTCCGCATCCAGATTATGAATCGTGACATTAGCGCCAGGCTCCACAAGAGGACGATGATCGGTAAACCTCATATAGACGAGCTTCCGCCCGTCCTTCGCCGCCTTGGCTACGTAAGGATCCACGAAACTGCGAAAATGCTCGACGCTATCCACCTGCCAGACGACGTTGTCGCCTTTCTCCAAACCAGTCAGTATCTTATCGAGTCCTTCCAGACCCGTACTTGCCCACCCAGCCATAGTCAGTTTTCTCCAGTATCTTCGAATACCAAAGCAATATTAAGAGCTTCTAATGCTCTAAGCCAAATTCACCACTATCAAAAAAAAAGGGCGATCCCGAAAGAAACGCCCTTTGGTTCTGTTTAGTAACGTCCGGTCCCTCAGACAATACCCTGATCGAGCATCGCATCGGCGACTTTCACAAACCCGGCGGCGTTGGCGCCCATTGCAAGGTTGCCAGGCTGGCCGAATTCCTCGGCAGCCTCGAAGCACTGCTTGTGAATGGCGATCATAATGTCATGAAGCCGCTGATCAACCTCTTCACGAGTCCACGAAAGCCGCATCGAATTCTGAGACATCTCCAGACCCGAAGTCGCAACGCCCCCTGCATTGGCCGCCTTCGCAGGCCCGTACAGAATCTTCTCCCCAAGGAACAACTCGATAGCATCAGGCGTACTCGGCATATTAGCGCCCTCGGCGACAAGTGTGCAGCCGTTCTTCAACAGAATTTTGGCGTCATTATCGTCAATCTCGTTCTGAGTCGCGCTCGGAAACGCGCAGTTGCACTTGATATCCCACGGACGCTTGCCCTGGCGATACTCGACGCCGAACTTATCCGCGTATTCCTTGATCCGACCGCGATTGACGTTCTTCAGCTCCAGAACGAACGCCAGCTTCTCGGCGTCAATACCGTCCGGATCGTAGATCGTTCCCGACGAATCCGACAGACTCACCGCCTTGGCCCCGAGTTGGTTGAGTTTCTCAACAGTGTACTGCGCAACGTTGCCCGAACCTGAAACCGTGCACACCTTGCCCTCGAAGCTCTCCCCACGGCTCTTGAGCATCTCTTCTGCGTAGTAAACGCATCCGTATCCCGTCGCTTCCGGACGAATAAGTGAGCCGCCCCAATTCAGCGCCTTGCCTGTCAAAACACCGGTGAACTCGTTGCGAATCCGCTTGTACTGCCCGAACATAAAGCCAATCTCACGTCCACCCACGCCGATATCACCTGCCGGAACGTCCGTATCCGGACCTATGTGCCGGCAAAGTTCGGTCATGAAGCTCTGGCAGAAACGCATCACTTCATTATCGCTCTTGCCTTTGGGATCGAAGTCCGAACCACCTTTGCCGCCGCCCATCGGCAGAGTAGTCAGTGAATTCTTGAAAATCTGCTCGAACCCGAGGAATTTCAGAATACTCGCTGAGACCGTCGGATGAAACCGCAGCCCGCCCTTGTAAGGGCCCAGCGCACTGTTAAACTCGAACCGAAAACCGCGATTAATCTGAACATTGCCCTGGTCATCCTGCCACGGAACTCGGAACATAATCTGCCTCTCCGGCTCGACAATCCGCTCAAGTATCCGTGCTTCGACGTATTCGGGCCTCTTGTCCAGCACAGGAGCAAGTGAATCGAGAACCTCTTTAACCGCCTGATGAAACTCAGCCTCGCCGGGATTGCGTCTCAGAACCTGCTCGTAAACTGCCTGGATAGTACTTTTTGCCGCCACTTCAGTAGCCTCCATTAAAACGTTGAAATTTCTGTGTATAACCCATTGATAATAAGTCAGACTAATGACATAATTACATTATTGCATTGAAATACTGCGATTGGTAGTCTAACATGCAAACACAAAACCACAAAAGACTTAATTGTAATAGGTGCCATTAGGATAGCTTATAATGCATATAGAAACGCTTAAGATATTCTGTGACTTGGCCGATCTGAGAAGCTTTTCCAAAACAGCGGAAAGGCACTTCATAAGCCAATCTGCAATCTCACAACAGCTTGCACAACTCGAAGTTACTCACAAATGCCAGTTGGTTAACCGCAAAAAACGACCTATCGAGCTTACGAAAGCCGGCCAAACGCTCTACAGAGCCGCACAGGACATACTCGAAAGGTATGAGCAGTTCAGAAACGAACTGAATGCCCAGAAAGCATCGGGGCAAAGCAGGATAAACGTAGGAGCGATCTTCAGTATCGGAATGCACACCCTGCCCGACTATGTCAAGAAATTCATGGTAACACATCCCAACGTAAATGTTCATATAGAGTACTTCAGCGCCGCCAGGATATACG
Organism: Sedimentisphaerales bacterium; assembly: GCA_016932835.1. Classification (GTDB taxonomy): domain Bacteria; phylum Planctomycetota; class Phycisphaerae; order Sedimentisphaerales; family Anaerobacaceae; genus JAFGCD01. The sequence continues at coordinate 12,252 of JAFGCD010000014.1, read as the reverse complement.
AGCTTGTCCTCGCCGGCGACATCGACATCGGCCTTGTAGCGGCGCCGAAGAAAGACAAACGCCTTGACGTTTATGATTTCGAGAACGAACCGATGGTTCTTGCCTGTAGCCCAAGACACGCCATGGCAAATGAATCACAGGTCGATATTCACAGACTCCAATTCGAAAGGTTCATCGCATTTGACAAGAACGTCCCCACACGCCAATGGGTGGACAGCATCCTGGAGCGATACAATGTCTCTACCAGACAGGTCATGGAATTCGACAATATCGAGACAGTCAAACGAGCCATCGAAATCGATTCCGGTATCAGCATACTCCCCAAAACCGCAATACTTCAGGAACTGGCCGCCGGAACCATCAAAGCGGTTCCATTCTCAAATGAGAATTTCATCAGGCCAACGGGCATAGTCGTACGAAAAAATAAGATACTCAGTCAGGCAGGCCGATATTTTGTCGAACTGCTGCAGAAGAAAAGTAAGCCATGAACAGTGACACCGGAGCCAAAAACACGACATGCCAATCAAAGCCGTAATCTTCGATCTCGACGGAACCATCACCAAGCCGCATCTCGATTTTGACGCGATCCGCCGTGACATGGGCCTGCCCCCGGACTCAGGCCCGATACTCGAATCAATGCAGAAGATGACCCCGCAGCAGCACAGCAGAGCAGAGGCAATCCTCTTCGGACATGAGCAAACCGCCGTTGCGGAATCAAAACTCAATGAAGGAGTCGAGCAGACACTCCGGGCACTGCGCAGGGCGGGAATCCACATCGGAATATTGACAAGAAACAAACGCAGCAACGCCCTCGCAGTCGCTCGCAAACACGGCCTGAAATTCGACGCCGTCGTGGACAGGGAAGACGGACCGACAAAACCCGATGCCTTCGGCGTGCTAAAACTATGCCGCCGGTTCGAAGTAGAACCAAGCCACACGATGCTCGTAGGCGATTATCTCTTCGACCTGCTCAGCGCAAAGGCCGCAGGCGCCGTCGCCGTACTGCTGAAAAACCATCAGCAGGCCGACGAGTTTACCCAACATGCCGATTTTTGTATTGAAAACATACGAGAGATACTTCAAATTATTAACGAAAACCAATGAACAACCACGCCCAACCCACAGAAGGAAGTAATATGGCAAATAGTAAAATGATCCTCATAATAATAGCCGTCATCGGTCTTTTCGCCGGCAACTCCTGCCTGGCGGAAGACTGTACAACCGCCGCAGACCCAAATACGGTCAACGCCCGCCCCGCGGCACCCCCGAACACCGTCGATGCAATCCTCAAAAAAATCAGCGACAAAACGCTCCAGCTAAACTACTACCAGGGGCAGATAGAGTACAAATTCATCCAGCCGCTGCTTGAATCGGAAGCGGTTCGCAAAGGAACTTTGTACTATGCCAAGTTCGGCAAAAAATCGAAACTCAGGATAAACTTCGCCACCCTCAAACAAGACGATGAAAAGGAAGAAAAATACCGTGAAGAGTATATCTTCGACGGCGTTTGGCTGACACAAATCAATTACCAAATCAAATCTGTACGAAAGTACCAACTAACCGAGCCGAACAAGCCCGCCGACGCCTTCGACGTCGCCAGCGACACCATACCGCTGATTGGTTTTACAAAAATCGATAATCTGAAAAAGCAGTTCGAAATATCGCTCGTAGATCAAAAAAACAGCAAATTACCAACTTTTTTTCAACTCCACCTGAAGGTTAAGCCGAATTCGACTTATAAAGACGACTACGTATCTCTTGACTTCTGGATCGACAAAAAACTGAGCCTCCCGACGAAAATAGTCGCAGTCTCGACCGAGGAGGATATTTACGAAATAAAGTTCCTGCAATCGAAAATAGACGAGAAGATAAACGAGAAAACCTTTGATTTCAAAATCCCCAATGGGTTCGGCGAACCGGAAATAGTCCCGCTCAAGAAAAAGAAGAAATAGCAATTGCTTATCGCATGCCGTTGATTTGATGCGTTTGGCATGTGATGCAGGAACGGACCGATGGATCCTCCAACAATTTCCGACAAAACTTTCCATGAACTTATCGCCAAGCGTGCACAAACGCTGCTCGGCCTTGCCAGCTACCTGGCCAATTGCGAATCGGTCGATGCGGTTCTGACTCGCCCGTTCCTGGGAGAGTTTCTCTCGCAATCGGTGCAAATCGAAGAACTGCTCGACGCCTACGATGCACGCAACAACTGCCAGTGGTGCGTATTCAGGTCGCTTACGGCCGCCACCAAGCTCTTCTCCGACGTCAGTTATGAACTGCTCCATATCCAGCACGCCCTGCCCGCCTATCGGCTGCTGCCGATAGAACACGATTTCGTCCAGGCCACCCAGCAGACACTTGATTTCACCGGACGAGTACTCTCAAGAGCAGCCAAACAAATCCTTGTCAAAGCCGAACAACTCGAGCTACCCGTTCCTTCACAGAGCCTGCGCACTTACTCCGAGGAACTGCCTCCAGGGCGACTGCCGCACGACTGCGCAGCACGCAGAACCGAGACGGTAGCCGAAACAGTCACCCTGCTCGCCACCGCGTTTCTGAACCTCGCCGCCGACAGTAAGCGAATCAGAGCCGCCGGAAAGGCCAAACCGGAGGAATACGCATCTTACGCCGCCGAATCAGTCACCGAGGAAAACCTGCGAAACCTCGAGTTGAGGTTCCATAACCTTCAGTCGCTCTACGACACCTTCGTCTCGGGCACTGAAGTCGAAACCCTGGACAAGGATTTGCCCGTTTTGAGAGGCCAGATCAGTATCGTCTTTCATCTGCTCAGATTAGGCACAAGATTCGCCCACTATTACGAACGGCATGTGAATAAGCAGCAATGCGCCCTGGCCGCCACACGAGAACCACTCGTCGAGGCCGATGCCCTCCTCTGGCAACTGATGACATACTGCACCGTCCACATCGGACTATATATCGCCTGCGCCGAAAAACTCTGCCAGAATATGCTGAAGCGATATGCCCAGGTCGGCAGAATAGAGGTCCCTGTACCATCGTATCGAGGCTTCCATGTCCGCCCATCCACCTTAGTTTCGACACTTGTACTGCATTACGGCAGCGATGTCAGGATGGAACTCGCTAATGAAACTTACAACGCAGCTTCACCGTTGGATCTTTTCAGGGCAAACGAGAAAATAAACGCAGAAAAAAGACGCTGGCTCGCCGCTGAAATTGCCGCAATAGAGTTAAACGGACACTGCTCCGACCAAAGCGGAACAAATGCCGCTGTCCAGAGCGTCGTACTCAGACTGGTGCAAAAAAGCAAGCTCATACTCTATGAACAGCCCCTCCAGATGCCCGAAGAATCGGCCCAGCAGGAAGGAACGCTCCTGCAGCGAATCACAGACAAGGTAGGCCAGCTTCTGGCCCTGGGAAAGATCGACATCAACATCGACCTGACCGCCAGCTTCGTCGGCGACAAGAGAGTGCTTTCCGACATCAAGCTCCTGGCCGAAGCCGGATACGGCGAAGACCAGTTCGGAAACAACATTCCCCTGCCCGAAGAACTCGTCTATTTGAGGCATTAGCCCCGAAGCTCTTGGAAAATCGGCCTTTTACGGGCCAAGATCACCTATAGAACGCACATAAAGGCCGGAAAAGGCCAAAAAAAGGACAAGACGGGCACCGCTTTTTTTTTGCAAAAAAGCCATTTTTCTTTGACAAGCCCAAAGTCCGACGTTAAGTTTATACCGACTTTTAACCTACTTTAAGCCTGTGTGGAGGTATGTTAAATGCAGGAATACGAAGACCTCAAAGTGTTGGTTGCTGAAATCGAAGCTGATATCAACAAAGCTGAGGGTGGGAACAAGGCCGCAGGGACGCGGGTTCGTAAGCAAATGCAGAAGATCAAGCAGGCTTCTCAAAGCGTCCGCAGCCGAATCCTCGAAATCAGATCAGCCCAGTAATCAGCCGCCAGTATCCGTAAAAGCTTATCGGTGCGTATAATGCCACGTACATGCAGTGTGTGCTGCGCAGGAGGCTGTCTAAGCAGTATGCAGTGTTGTAGCGCGTGATGTTCATTCAATACGAGGGTGAGCAATGCCCCCCCCACTACTATTTGACTTATCAACCATCGACCTGACCGCAGAACCTGTTTTCGACCGCCAAGCCATTGAACAGGTAAATCCGCAGCGATATGAGATGCAGCAACTCGACGGCATCCTATGGTACGACAAGCCCAAATCGTTGATTTTAGGCTACAAGGACGTAACCGACCGCGAATTCTGGGTTCGGGGGCATATTCCTGATCGCCCCCTGATGCCCGGCGTAATAATGATAGAGGCAGCAGCCCAGCTATCGAGCTTCTTTCTCAAAAAAGTCTTCAAGGAGCCCGGATTCATAGGCTTCGCAGGCATCGGCGGGGCAAAATTCCGCTCCACAATCGAGCCTGGGCAACGGTTGTACCTGCTCGGCCAGATTATTAATTATAAAAAGAGAGGCCGGCACACACACGTCGAAACCCAGGTGCAGGGAGTCGTAAACGGAACGATGGTCTTCGAAGCAACTGTTGCTGGAATGCAGATTTAGACGGCCCAACAGCCTGCCATCTGGAGACGCTGAAAAATAGCCCCAAAACGCGTGAGAGAGGCAGTATGAAGAAACACGTTCTGATTTCCTGTGTCAGGCAGTCAGACTTGGACGATTATCTCAGCCAAAGGTGTTGTAGAGGGCGGTAAAAAACAGATATGCTCATAACAAGCCTATCAAAACCAATATTCCGAAAACAACAACCATTACACCTGCAACCTGATGGAATACGTGAGTCTTGTCACCCCACAATATGTGCATAATTCTCTCCTGCTAATACGTTCTACCTGAAAATTGACAAGCCATCAGAAGATGACTAATCAGGTGTTTCTACAGAACACCCGTCATTATATACGCTCAACTCACAGTAATATTCATCGGTATTTTGGAATTGAAGAAATAGGTCGGTAACCGAAGGCTCCTCTCAGGGCAATTGATGGCTTATAGCATCACGGTGAGCCAGGGCGGAAAGAGGATCTATCGTATCCGTCAGTCGGACATTGAAGCGTATCTCAACCGTAGGTATTGTGGTTCATAGCCCCTGAATGCTTGCGAGAAGAGGTCGGATAACGGGGGCGAGTGAGATGCACTTCTGATTCAGAAACGGCTTGCCATCTATCCAAGCCATTCTGTTAGCACATTCCGTTAGCACATTAAAAAAGCAGGCACTCTTAAGCACCTGCTGATGCCACACTTAAAAATAGCCCCAAGGGGATTCGAACCCCTGTTGCCGGGTTGAAAACCCGGTGTCCTAGACCTGCCTAGACGATGGGGCCGACCTAACTTAATCCATGCTAATCGCTTCCGTCGGGCACGCATCGACGCAAAGCCCGCAATCAACGCAGGCGTCGGCATCGACAACAGCCTTCTCTTGCGACATTGCTATTGCCTCACTCGGGCATTCATCGACGCATGTTTCGCAACCAGTGCATTTCTCTATATCTACTTTAGCCGGCATTTACATACCCCTTTCAATTAGACTACCGTTTGCCAACAATGAAATAGGGAATGTTACAAACTCATGCCGATTTTTCAACACAAATCTTGAGAAATCTTGGTTGGAATGTCAAATCTATGACACGAAAATGCTACTTTCGGCTGGCAGGCTTCATTCCAGCAGGCTCGACCGGCGCAGGCCGGAGCGGAACTGCCTCAGCACGAGCACCCAGGGCAACCGCCATCTCACGGACCCGCTCGTCGGAATCATAAGTTGCCGCCCATTCAAGCACCTTATCAAACTGGCCTTTCTGCGCTCTGCCCAGGAGATACATCGCCATCATGCGAACCGACCAATTGCTGTTGTTCAGGTTTTCGGCAACGGCGGCGACTAATTCGTGGTCGAGCATCAGTGATGCCATCTCAGCCATTGTGTACACCTTTATGACCCATTCGCCGTCGTCGCGATTGCGCAGCAGGCCTGCCTCGTGTGTCAGTGCGTTCCTGAACATCGTCGGCATCCAATCAGCATACATAAACTTGTAAGGCGGTTTGCGGTTGGACATCGCATATTGTTCCTTCAGTAAGCCGACAAACAGTTCTGCGGTCTTGATTTTTTGACCTTGCTGCCCATTGGAGATAAGTTTGAATCGGTTTCTCAGATACTTGCTGCTCAGTTCTATGCCGGGCCGCATAACGCGCACTTCGATAGGCTCAATCTTTGACAGCCTGTTGGCGACCTGCCCCTCAGCATCCTCAACCGGATCTATGTAAAGGGTGAAAACGATATCTACGGAGGCCTGTGGGTAGCCGTTCAGCAGCTGTCTGAGCTTGCCTGTAACAAGCTTAATTGGAATCAAGGTGCTTCTGCCCGCATCGATCAGGTAGTTGTCTCGCGCCTTGATGGACACCAGTTTGGGTATATCCATCGTAAGGTCGCCCCTGACATTCGCATCGACCCGGATATTCCCCCTGAACAGGCTTTCGTCACTCACCACAAGCACGTCCGGCGAAGTATTCATAACCGAAACGTAGGCCCCAAATTCACTGCCGTAGGGGAATTTGTTTCCTCGCACATTGAATTGAACGGATATCATCTGCTCCGGCGGAGCAAATGCCGGAACAAATGATTTGCCGAAGGCCTGCTGGAGCATATTCAGAATGACGTCAGGATCTACCGCCGGGACGTACTCGCCGCCCTGTTCTTTTAACAGCGTCTTGGCCACCTCCGCCGCTAACGAACCGGGATCTCTGGAAATAGCCGACCGCAGCGTATCCTGCGCTTCGCCCTTCATTTCTTTGGCGATCTGGATTTGACCCAGCACGAGTTCGGATATCTGAGTGGGCTCATTCTTCTCAACGAGCGGCTTGGCCCACTCGGTCTGGTCGTTCATAAAGAACGCATAGGCCAGCAGACTTGCCGACGAAGGCGAATTGGGCTCTGATGCATACGCCTTATTAGCCCAGTCAATGGCTTTATTGGGATTTGGTAAAGCGAAACAGTAGAACCATGCAAACTGTTTCGCCGTAACCTGCGGTTTGTCCCCCGGCGCCGCCGGGCCCTGCGAAAGCAGTAAACCGGCCTGCTCTTCGGCGTTCTGGAATATCTCTGTAGCCCTGTCGCCATCGCCCAGTTTTGCAGCCGCTTTGCCGCCTAGCGCCTCAAGAAGCAGATTGAATTCGCCGTTTTGACGCACCAGATTGAGTATTTCAAGACACCTTGCCTGGCTCCCTTCGGAATTGTAGCTGCAAATCGCCCATGGGATATATATACTGGCCGGAAGTGACTCGGATGGGTGGAGATACTTGAAAACATCCACAGCATACTGATACATGTCCCCGGCCTCATCGTACAATTCGAGCCGCTCCAGGTAACGCCCAAGGTTAAGCGCCGCCTGAATACTCAACGGATCTTCCCGCAAAGCAAATCTCAGGCGTTCGAGGTAATACTCCGGCCCCAGCACAACGTCGGACAAGTCCACCAGCTTCTCAAATGCGACTCCATTGTACCTGTTGCTCTTATAAGCCTGGGCAAGGTAGAACTTGGCGGCATTTATATCCGGTCTCTCAGCCATCAACAGGCCGAGCATCGTAGCTATATCGGAGCCGAGAAGGTTGTTCTTCCTGCCCAGTCCCATTAACATTTCCTCAAGCATTTTCTCGCGTTCTTCACGCGAGTTTACCCTGTCGAGCAAATACCCGACCGCCCTGCCCGATATTTCGCGGTCGATGGGCTGGTTGACATACTTCTCCAGCATTCGCCGGACAAGTTCGGAATGGTCAACAGCAGAGTCGTCTCGGCAGGCAAATTCAAGCAAGGTCGGCAACACGTAGAGAGCGCCTTCGTCCAGATCGAGTGCCGCCTTGAGCAGCACCAGCGCCTGCTCAATCTCAGCTTCGCCGGCAGTCTCCGACTTCGCCAACTCGTAGGCGGTATCGTGAAGCTTGCGGGCTACCGCAGGCGAGTAAGGGCGGGGCGGCGCAGGCAAGGCGTCCGGCGTATCAACAGGAAGGCTCAGAGCAGGCCCGGCCACCGGCTCGGCGGCATCTTCGTCGCTCGATTCCTGAGCACTAAGAGATGAAATACACAACACAAGTACTGACAAGACTATCAAAAAAACGACTTTGCGCATTTTGATCTCCCGTAAATATCAACATAATCGTGCACTACTATATTTCGGGCAATTTTCATTTTCGCCTTTAGATATAATAAAAGCCTAAGTCCGGCATTTCCTGCGGTTTAGAACGCATTCACAGGTCATAATCAGCGTCTCAAGCACTATCTCGGCCTGTGCGACCACACGCCACCAGCCTCAGCCGGGGCCGTCGAAGTTTTCAAAATTGTCCACACAGATTGCCAACGCCCTATAACTGCCCACCCACCCCGGCAAGAAAAAGGACTTCGGGCCGGTTTGGCCCCCCATTTAATGCCCGGCGTTCGATTGCCTTGCGTCGAGGGCGCTGCTACTTCAAATGACATTCCTGCGGGCAACTGGTTCCAACGGAAATGAACGCAACGCCTGGCTCGGCCCAGTCGCCGGGTAAAGCCCTCCCCATCATTGTACACCTTTACACATTGCGGCGCCTTCGACGGCTGAATATTGAAAGCATCTCAATACGCAGGAGTTTCGCAGCCAGTAAGTATGCACCCGCAGACAGAGGCACAACCGCCGCAAGGCGAATGATATCGAAGATTCTGCCCGCAGGCAGCCTGTTCATGAGGAATATCGCAGCCATGCCAACGGCCCCCATGAACATCGTGGCTGCAACCGTCTTCGCCGCTGTGCGCGGCAAACCGTCCAATATCGTCGGTCCTACTCGCTTTCGAAGCGCCGCGATTAGTATCAGTACCTGAACATAGGAGCATATCGCCGTCGCGCAGGCAAGCCCCGCCCTGTCCAGATACCATATAAGCGTTAGATTCAGCACGCAGTTGGCGGAAACCGCCGCCAAAGCGCTGTGCATGGGCGTTCGCGAATCCTGCATGGAATAAAATGCCCTGGCAAGAATCTGCTGAGCAAAATACCCCGACAGCCCCGCGGCATAGAAACAAAGCGTTCTGGTGACCATCATAGTGTCTTCAGAATCGAACTTGCCGTGTTCAAAAGCCGCGGAAATCAGCGGTCTGGCCACGAGCACCAGCCCCATAGTTGCCGGAATCGCTATGAATACCGTTCCACGTATGCCCCTGGCTATCGTAGCCCGAAGTGCGGCGAAATCTTTTCTCGCGACATTCTCACTCATTACCGGGAAAATGGCCGTCGCAAGCGATATCCCCAGAACACCCAGCGGCAGTTGATAAAGGCGTTGCGCATAGTACAGATGAGAAACAGATCCTCGCTCCATGGGGTAGGCAATTTGTTTTCCGAACAATTCAAAATAGGCGCCTTTCTCCGGCGAACTGGAAAACCACCATGCGATAAGGTCGTCGGCAAGGGTGTTTATCTGTGTTACGGTAAGACCCAGTATCATCGGGCCCATCAGTACGAGTATCTTCCTGAATTGCTCGCTGCGAACCTCCCAGGCCGGACGAAGCGACAGGCCGCAACGCTTCAGTGCCGGCACTTGCATGCCTATCTGGCCAACGCCGGCCAGGAGCACAGCAACGGCTATGTAAAACAACTGCGCCCTTGCCTCGATATGCAGAAACCATCCGGTAATAACCACCGAGGCGATAATGAATATGTTTAATAATAGAGGCGCTGCCGCCGGAGCGGCGAAATGCCGGTGAACATTAAGCAGGCCCGCGATCACCGCCACCATACAAACGAACAACATATAGGGCAACATTACCGAACTCAATGAAAGTATCAGCGTGGTTTCGCTGGTTCGAGCAAAAATCGCATAGTAAAGCCAGATCACGCCCTCGCCAAGCAGCACCAGCCCGGCCAGAATCACAAACATCACAGTAACAACCGAATTGGCCAGTATCGCAGCTTGCTCTTTGTCGGCGTGGAGGGTCTCGCTATAAACCGGAATCAGCGACGCGGATGCCGCCCCTTCGCCGAAGAGCCTTCTGCTGAGATTAGGAATCCGAAACGCTATTATCCAGGCATCGAGTAATTGATTGGCGCCGAAGAAATGGCTGTAAGCCACGTCACGGACCAATCCGAAGACCCTGCTCAGTGCGGTTAGCGAAGCAATTTGCCCAAAGCCCTTTACCATACTTCGTATATCGTACCGCAAAGGCCTTCTCGCGTATATTTTAATCAGGCCGCGTGCAGGAACCGTCCCCGGTCCCCGTACGAGCACACCAGGACCGCCTCCGTCAGATTACCTCAGCGTCTGCTGTTCGAAGGGTTTGGGCGCCACGGTGAATGCCCGCCAGCGCCCAACGTTGTTCAAAAGGCCTATAGACATCATGCTCACCAGCAGGCTCGACCCGCCGTAGCTTACAAGCGGCAGAGTCAGGCCTGTAATCGGCATCAGCCCCATCGTCATGCTGACGTTAACGATCACCTCGACGACGAACATCGCAACGATCCCGATCGCGAGCAATCGGCCGAACGGATCTGTATTGTGCGCGGCAATCTCCAAGCCGCAGCCAATGATGATAACATAGAGCCCAAGCAAAGCCAGGCAACCCACAAACCCCCACTGGTGAGCAATAGTCGCAAATATGAAGTCGTTATAACGCTCCGGGAGAAAGTTGTATTTGATGAAAGGACCTTTGCGAAAACCGTACCCTTTTGCCCCGCCCGACGCAATGGCATACTTGGAGCGAATCATCTGATAGCCCCAGTCGTTCTTCCATTGTTTCTCACTGAATTTTCCCCCGACCAGAATCCTGCCGAGAGTCGGATAGCGCTCCGCTTTGTCGCGAACCCACCCGCTCTGCAGCAACACACTACTGACTCTGGTCCGCTGGTAGAGGTTCATCTTGTACCACAGCAGCGGACTCACCATCACCGCCATGAGAACCACAATCAGAAAATGCTTCACCTTCGCCCCGGCCACGAACAACATCGTAATCAGAATGGGCATCATCAGCATCACGGTCCCAAGATCCGGCTCCAGCAGAATCATAACCATAGGAACAAGCGTCAGGACAAAGGGGCCGACGAGGCTTTTGAAGCTGCGGTAGTTGCTTCGATATCGCAGGTACCACGCCAAGGCCACGATATACCCCAACTTGCATAGCTCCGACGGCTGCACTGCTGGCAACTCTCTGCCCCCAAAACTGAACTGGATCCATCTGTGCGTGTAGTTTCTTGCCGGGGCGAAAGGCAGCGGGGAGATGTATCTGCTGATCAGCAGAACAGTCAGCAGCACCAGTATTATACCATAGAGCCAATAGCTGGCCGACCCCAGACGCCGATAGCTCACGCTGTTCACCACAATGAACCCGAGTATGGCGACAGCAGCGAATACCACCTGCTTCTTCCAGAAAACACTCAGCTTGGCCGTGTCGCTCGCCACCGTGGCCTCCGCAGGGTGTCCGACGGAGTAAATCGTCACAATGCCCACCGCTACCAGCCCCAGCGCCGCAGCTATCAGGCACAGCCTTACAAACAACAATCGCCCACTGAAGAAGTTGTACATGATTACGGCAAGATAACAAACAGGCCCGAAACTGAAAGAAAAAACAGACCTCTGCGGCGAGAACCAAAAAAAACAAAAAAATCTCCTGCAAACCCAAATATATTTTTTCGGCCAACTCAGCAGGCTAACTGCACATATTTTCGGACGTCCTAACGCCTCAAATTGACCATAATTACAAAATATCAACCCCTCTCCCCCTTGGAACAGCCCCGCAATAAGGCCGAATCAACGCTTTTCGTCCGAAAAAAGCCCTTTTTCTCGTCTTAATTCAACCTCTTGCCGCCTAAGTCAGAGCAAAAACCCGTAGCTGAAGCCCCAAAAATTGCCCCCCCAAAAAACCCGGAAAACAACCCAAAGGCCAAGAAAAAGCAAACGATGCTAAAATGGGAAACATTTCCGCCTGAAACACATTTTTACCGTTCTTAACATTTTTTCCTTGAAAAACACACGCACTTTGTGGTACTATAATGATAATCTTCACCAACTTAAGAACCTGTGCACATTAGTTAGGCACACATTTTTCGCTGAAAGGCGAAGAAAGGAGAAGTTCCGGAAGGGATGAGTTTAGACTCCGACCGCTCCTGTCGGGTTGGAACGCGCTATCTGGTCACTCTGAAAGCTATAGCTGAAAGAGGATTCTGATGTGCGTGCCTGAAAATAGTTTTATAGGCAGGAAAACCAAGATGTCGCAGAGTGTGTTGCTCTGTGGGAAAGAAGAAAAGAAAG
>JAFGCD010000013.1 GCA_016932835.1 Sedimentisphaerales bacterium | reverse complement strand
GTGAATGAAAAGATCAAAACAACCCGCAAAGCGGTTCCACCCTTGGGTCGAAAGAAATCTCATCCACAACATTTGACACTATCTCTGGCCGAAGCTGACTTGTGTTCTTTTCCCTTTCGGTGTATAAACCTTCACGTTATAATATACACCATCAAGGCGCAGTTTTGGTTGTTTCCGTCTTCTGGCCATAACTGTCAGTGAGTATAACAGGTTTTCAGACAGTTTCCAGACAGAATTGGCGAAAATATTGCAAAATGAGATGCGTTGAGATATGGTCAGGCAAAACGAGATAAACTTGTGGTGTTATTTAAAGGCTTTATTTATAATGAGATATGATATTATGCCCCTTGCTTTGAAGAAGAATCGAATCTTTCGACCCTCCTATGCTTCACGGATCACACCCGTGAGGTCACTGGTTCGAGTCCAGTATCGCCCATTAGGCTATGTCTGAGAAGAAGTATATACTGGCGCTTGACCAAGGGACTACGAGTTCCCGCGCATTGGTAATCGACAAAGCGGGCAAGATTTGTTCTATTGCGCAGAAGGAGTTCCGGCAGATATTTCCTCAGTCGGGTTGGGTCGAGCACGATGCCAACGAGATATGGTCGAGCCAGGTTGGAGTCGCTTCGGAGGCTCTTGCGGCTGCAAATATAAGCGGCAATGAGGTTGCGGCGATAGGCATTACCAACCAGCGCGAGACGGCCGTGGTATGGGACAGGAAGACTGGCAAACCCATCTGCAACGCGATTGTCTGGCAGGACCGGCGCACGAGTGCATTCTGCGACGAACTCAAGAAGAAGGGGCGCGCAGAAGAAATCCGGAAGAAAACAGGGCTTGTTATCGATGCTTACTTCTCGGCAACGAAGGTACGGTGGATTCTCGACAATATCGACGGGGCCAGGGCCTCGGCGGAAAGGGGCGAGCTTGCCTTCGGGACTGTGGATTCGTGGCTGGTGTGGAAGCTGACGGGGGGGAAGGTCCATGCTACGGATATCTCCAATGCGAGCAGGACGCTGCTGTTCAACATTCACGAGCAGAGGTGGGATCCGGAGCTTTGCGAGCTGTTCGGAGTGCCGATGTCGATGCTGGGCGAGGTCAAGGGCTGCAGCGAGGAGTTCGGGGTGACTGCTTCTGCGTTCCCTTCGTCGGGGATTCCGATTACGGGTATCGCGGGCGACCAGCAGGCAGCGATGTTCGGCCAGATGTGCACGGAAGAGGGGATGATTAAGAATACTTACGGGACGGGTTGTTTTATCATGATGAACACGGGAGAGAAGCCGAAGGACTCGGCGAATAACCTGCTTACGACGGTGGCGTGGAAACTCGGCGACAAGGTGACATACGGCCTGGAGGGCAGTATCTTCATAGCCGGGGCGGTGGTGCAGTGGCTTCGGGACGGGCTGGGGCTGTTTGCCGAGTCGGAGCAAGTCGAGCCGCTGGCCAATTCGGTCGAAGACAACGGCGGGGTTTATATGGTTCCTGCGTTCGCGGGTCTCGGGGCGCCCTACTGGGACCAGTACGCCAGGGGGGGCGTTTTCGGCATAACGAGGGGGACGACGTCGGCGCACATTGCCCGCGCATCTCTGGAGTCAATCGCTTTTCAGACTAAAGACGTTTTGGACGCCATGGCCGACGATGCCGGAATCGGTATCGCCGAGCTTCGCGTTGACGGCGGAGCGGCGGTGAACAACGGCCTGATGCAGTTCCAGGCGGACCTGACGGGGGTAAAGGTCATCAGGCCCGAGGCCTTAGAGACCACTGCGATGGGCGCTGCTTTTTTTGCAGGACTTGCAGTTGGATACTGGGAAAATCTGGATGAGATTCGGAGAATCTGGAAAAAGGATGCCGAGTTCACTGCCAGGATGTCCTGCGAGACCAGAGAAAAGCTCCTGGTGAACTGGCACAAGGCAGTGGAGAGAGTCCGAGACTGGGCCAGATAATTCAGAAGTCGCCGCATCGATTCTTTTACCGCGCAAAGCGGCCTGAATTCGACATAACGGAGAAGCAGATATGACAGATTTCACGGCGGAATTCATCGGAACTATGATTCTGGTTCTTCTCGGCGACGGTGTCGTTGCGAACGTCTGCCTGAAGGGGACCAAGGGCAACAATTCCGGGTGGATCGTTATTACGATCGGGTGGGGTTTGGCGGTCTTCACTGCTGTGGCGGTAGTCGGGCAGTTCAGCGGGGCGCACATCAACCCTGCGGTTACGGTCGGGCTTGCTGCGGCGGGCCGGTTTCCGGCAGCGGATGTGCCGCTGTTTATCGGCGCTCAGTTCTTAGGCGGAGCAATGGGGGCATTTCTGGTATGGATGTTCTACAGGCGTCATTTCGATATCACCACAGAGAAGGGAACGATTCTCGGGGTATTCGCGACAGGGCCTGAGATTCGCAATCCCCTGAGCAATATTTTCTCGGAAATCATCGGGACCTTTGTCCTGATCACAGCGGTTCTATATATGGCCGGTCCTGAGGTGGCGGGAAGCAGTTCTGAAATCAAGGTTGGGCTGGGTTCGATCGGCGCGATACCGGTGGCGTTTGTCGTGATGGCTATCGGTCTGTGTCTCGGAGGAACTACGGGCTACGCTATCAATCCGGCTCGTGATCTGGGTCCCCGGCTGATACACGAACTGGTCCCAATCAGGCACAAAGGACAAAGCGACTGGGGGTATAGCTGGATTCCTGTGGTCGGGCCGATTCTCGGCGCTTTGCTTGCGGCAGTGATATACTGCTTGTGGCCGGCGGTTTGAGAAAAGCGCGGCAGACGGCGGAGAAGATACAAAAGAATACTATTCGCCTGTCATCAATTCGACAACTTCGTGCGGGCTGGCTGCGTTTATCAGGGCGTTGCAGAAGGCCTTCGAACGCGCCAGTTTTGCAATCTCGGCAAGTGCGGCAACGTGGGGTCCGGCCTGGCCCGGCGAAGCCACGAGGAGGAAGAAGAGCTTCGAGGGCTGGCCATCCATAGAATTGAAATCAATGCCCTGCGGGGCTATTCCGATAGCGAGTTTCAGGGTGGAAACGGCCTCTGTCTTTCCGTGGGGGACGGCGATTCCCTGCTCTAACCCTGTACTCTGCTTGTCTTCGCGGTCCTGAATCGCATTCAGCACTGCATCATAGTTATCAATTTCTCCGGCATCGGCCAGTATTTGCACAAGCTCCCTCAGTACGTCGGGCTTGTCTGTCGAGACCAGTGGTGTTTTAATAATCTTTTCTGAAATTAATCCAATCAACGCCATACCATGTTTCTCCTGGGATTCTCAGGGCGGCGGTCACAGCCGCCTCGGCCAAAGGGCGATATCCCCTTCAGGGTAATAAGTTCCCGCGAGCGAACGCGAAAATCTAATCGAAAGCAACGCATTATACCAGCGATTGATACATTTCCCAGACCTTATCCTCATCTTTTACAATTAAAACCGAGCACGATACGCTGCGCATCGCCCGTTCTGTCTCGTCGTAGAACTCATCCCGCCTGCTCCTGATGCGCGAAAGCTCGCCGATTACCAGCAGGTCGATCTGCAGTTCGGCGACGGCATCGGCTATTTCCTTGTTGACGCTGCCTCTGCTTTGCCTTTTGGTTATCGTGATTCCTTTTTTGAGGGCGAGTTCGTTGACATAGTTGAGATACCTTTCGGCATCGGCCTCCATGTCGTGTTCGTATTCGACCTGTTCTTCCTTGAGGAATATGCTTGCCCTGAGGAGGTCTTCGACGGCCCTGGTATTTATGACATACTGGGCGACGAGTTCCGCTCCCGAAAAAGATGCGAGGCATATCGCGTATTGAGCAGCGGTAACAGACTGTTCCGTTCCGTCGATATAGACCATGATTTTTTCTATTGGGCTACTCACGATTATTCTCCGTAATCTTCGACCTCTTTTTTTCGAGATTTCCCTTTACCATTTTCATCAGGACGAACATATCTCTCTCATTTTCTTCGAGCCTGCTCTGGATATGATGCACCGTTTCTTTGAGGTCCGGGATTGCGATTTTTTCAAGGGCGTTGACTTTCCTGATAGTCTTCTTTACTTCGTTAGCAAGCCTGAGCACCGACACTTTCAACTCGGAGAGCTTACCCAGGAGTTTAAGGACTTCCTTGAAAAAGTGCAAGGAGCTGTCTATCCAGAAGCTTGTTCCCATTGGGCTGTAGTATGGGGGCCTTTCCTTGAATTCGGTTTCTATTACGGGCAGATTGACTCCCATTACCCTCCGCGAGCCGATTGTAATATCCGTTGTTATGTTGACCGCGCCGGTGATGTACTGGACCTTGAGCTTTCCCATATCGAAAACGGTCTCTTCAAGTGCTTCATATGCCTTTGCGAGCATGGTTTCGAGTCTGGTCTGGAAATCTGCGGCCTGATCGACCAGGGCGAGCAGTTCGATAATCAGGATATTGCGCTTCTGGTCGAGCAGTTCATAGCCCTGCTGTGCGAACTGCAAATCGTTTCGCAGTTTGAGCAGGTTGGTTTTCGTGGGCGCGTAATTAAGCTGGGCCATTATTCGTATCTGCTATTTGCCGTAGAATTTTTCTATTTCTTCATCGGTCAGCCTGTGTAGCTCCTCGGAGGGCAGGGCCTTTAGCACCTCCCAGCCTATATCGAGGGTTTGCTCGATACTCCTGTCCTCATCGTTTCGCTGCGAAACGAATTTCTGCTCGAACTCCCTTCCGAATTCGAGGTAGCTATGGTCCATCGGGGTCAGTTCCTCTTCGCCGATGACCGAGGCAAGATTGCGGACATCTTTGACATAGCTGTAGGCGGCGAAGAGCTGACTTGCGAGATGGGGGTGATCCTCGCGGGTCATTCCCTCTCCGATACCATCCTTCATGAGCCTGGAAAGGGAAGGCAGTCCTGCGATGGGCGGATAGATACCCCTGCCGTCCATTTCGCGCTCGAAGACGATTTGGCCTTCGGTAATGTATCCGGAAAGGTCGGGGACGGGGTGTGAAATATCGTCGTTTGGCATTGTGAGTATCGGCAGCAGCGTTATCGAGCCTTTGCGGCCCTTAATCATTCCCGAGCGTTCGTAAAGCTCTGCGAGGTCGGAGTAGAGGTAGCCTGGATAGCCTTTTCTGGAAGGTATCTCGCCGCGGATTGTCGATATCTCGCGGAGCGACTCGCAGTAATTTGTCATGTCGGTCATGATGACGAGAACGTGCATATCCTCTGCGAAGGCAAGATGCTCGGCGAGGGTCAGGGCGGTTCTCGGCGTAATCAGTCTTTCGATTGAGGGGTCGTCTGCAAGGGAGAGGAACAGCGCGACATTTTCCAGCACTCCGCTGTCTTCGAAGGACTGGATGAAGAATCTGGCGACATCGTGTTTGACGCCCATTGCCGCGAATACGACGGCAAATTCGGTATCCGAGCCGCGGATTTTCGCCTGCCTTGCGATCTGGGCAGCAAGGGTGTTGTGGGGCAGCCCGTTGCCGGAAAATATCGGCAGCTTCTGGCCTCGGATCAGGGTGTTCATCCCGTCGATAACTGAAATGCCGGTCTGGATGAAATCTCTGGGATACTGTCTGGAGGTCGGATTGATTGCCACGCCATTTACGTCCAGTTCGACATCGCTTCGCTGTATGGGCCCGCCGTCGGTCGGATGTCCGAGGCCGTCGAAGACTCGCCCGAGCATTTCCCTTGAGACGGGAATCGTGAGAGGTTTTCCGGAGAATCTTATTCTCGTATCGGGAAGGGTCAGGCCGGTGGTTCCTTCAAACACCTGTACGACAACGATATTTGTGGATGATTCCAGTACGATGCCGAGGCGAACATTGCCCTGCTTGTCAACGCATTCGATAAGCTCTCTGTATCCTACAGGGTGGGTCTTGCTGACAAAGATCAGTGGTCCGTCAATTTTATCGACGCCGATATACTCTCGTCCGGCCAGCAATTGTCTATTATTCTCAGGCATGCAGGGCCTCCATTTGGTCCATGGCTCGCTCGAGACGGCCCTGGATTTTGTCAAGCTCCGAGAGGTCGTCGTTAGCTACGGTAAACTTCATTTTTATTATATCCTGATATACCTTCATCTTTCTGAGCTTCACAAGCGTGACCCCTCTCTTGATCGCCTCGGCGCCGCGTTGCCAGTAGGTAACGATTATGTGCAGCATTTTGGCCTGTTTCTGAACAGTAGAGAACATATCTATTTTGTCGTAGGCATTCTGCTGCAGAAAAGCGTTTTTGAACAACGTGCAAACTTCGAGAATAAAACGCTGCGTATCCGGCAATGCGTCGGGGCCTACGAGTTTGACAACCTGCTGGAGGCGGACTTCCTTGTGGAGCAGTTCCATTATTTCGGTTCTGTCGCTTCGCCACTGGGGTCCCGTCTGCTGGTCCCACCACATGGATATATCGTCGAGGTATTCGCTATAGCTGTCGAGCCAGGAAATCGCAGGGTAGTGCCTGGCGTTGGCAAGATTGCGATCGAGCGCCCAGAAGCAGCGAATGAACCTTTTTGTATGCTGCGTGACGGGTTCGGAGAAGTCGCCGCCGGGCGGAGAGACGGCGCCGATAATCGTAACGGATCCGGCATTTCCGCTGAGTGTTTCCATTGAGCCGGCCCTTTCGTAGAATTCCGCTATCCTCGTCGGCAGGTATGCCGGGAAACCCTCTTCTGCGGGCATTTCTTCCATACGGCCGGACAGTTCGCGCAGCGCTTCGGCCCATCGCGAGGTGGAATCGGCCATGACGGCGACGTGATAGCCCTGGTCGCGGAAATACTCGGCCATGGTTATTCCGGTGTAGATGCTTGCCTCCCTCGCGGAGACCGGCATATTGGAGGTATTGGCAATCAGGATGGTTCTCTCCATCAGGGATCGCCCGGTCCTTGGATCGATTAGTTCGGGGAACTCCGCAAGAACCTCCGTAATTTCATTTCCTCGCTCGCCGCATCCAATATATACGATAAGATCGGCATCGCACCATTTCGCAACGGCCTGCTGAGTCATGGTCTTTCCGGTGCCGAATCCACCCGGAATCGATACCGTGGAGCCTTTTGCTATTGGAAAGAGGGTGTCGATAACCCGCTGGCCGGTGATCAGGGGAATATCGGGAGGAAGGCGCTTCCGGGTCGGCCTTTGAAGGCGGATAGGCCATCGGTGCATAAGCAACAAATCTTTCGTTTGCGAATCATCGCCCTTCAAGACGGCAATGACATCTTCAACGGTGTAATCACCTTCAGGCGCGACCGATTCAAGCATTCCCTTTTCGCCCGGCGGAACAAGAATCTTGTGAAGAACGTTTTCCGTCTCTTGAACAGCACCGAGAATCATCCCTCCGGTGACATTATCTCCCGGCTTGGCCGAAGGGACAAAATGCCACCTTTTCGTTTTGTTCAATGACGGGATGTCTATTCCCTTCCTAATGTAGATACCAGCAATATCCCGGATAGCCTCAAGCGGTCTTTGTATTCCGTCGTAAATGTTGCCGATCATTCCGGGTCCGAGTTCGACGGAGAGCTGCATACCGGCCCCATACACCGGGTCGAGCGGGGCTATTCCCGTGGTGTCCTCATAGACCTGGACGACCGCTGCTTCGGCTTCGAGCTTAACAAGCTCTCCGATAAGATTGGCGTCGCCGACGCGGACAAGCTCAAACATCTCGGCATCGGTGATGCCCATCACTTCTATCACAGGGCCATTGACCCGTTTGACCCGCCCTATAATCCTGTCATTCATAACTGCTCTTTTCGCTTACTCGGTGAACAAGGCGCCTTTCAGGGTAATAGATTCCCGCGAGCGGCATCGTAAGTCGTTCTAAAATTACCTACCCGCCCCGAAGGGGCAGGCGGACTAACGGGAATTCTCAATTGTGAATAGCGTATCTTGTATCATGGTTCTGATTTTGCGCTGCCTGCGCATTATTCTCGTCCTTATCTGGTTGTTGAAAGCGGTTCTGCCGTCGCTTGCGGTGAGAAGTACTCCCTGAAGCCTTAACGGCTCGGCTTCCGCCAGCTTCAGGGTCATTTGCCTTTCTGTTTGCGACCGGATTTTTCCGGTTGCTTCTGCGAGCAGGGCCTGGTCGATCATTTCGCGCTCCGGCGGCGAGGCATTGACCGAGGCCGAATCGGTATCCAGGCCGGCGGCGGCTTCACAGATCAAATCCACTAATACGGATCTGTACGCCGTGTCTGCGATCATCTCTCCGAGTCGTTTCTCGACCCGGTTCATAATCTCGCCGACCACATCATCCTGCAATCTCATAGACAGCCTTTTTATTTCGATTCCGACTCCGGCGAGGATTTTCGTTTTTACAATCTGTGCCCGATCCTCGGCTTGTTTGCGGGCGTCGGCGAGGATCGATTCTATTTTTTTCTCGGCGTATTTTTTCTTTTCCGCCGCTCGTGATTCGGCTTCGCCGACGATCTGCTTTTCTTCTTCACGGGCATCGGTCTCGATACCGGAGAGGATCGCGTCTTTGCCTTTTTCTACTGATTCCATAGCCACATGCGCCTTCTATATTGTCTGCTCCCGGAGGTCGAAGAGATATCCGGGAAGAATACTGGCTGTCATAATTTTATCCCGATAGCCATATTGACCAGTTCCTTCATTGCGGGCCTGCCGGGCTTGGGGCCTTTTCTGTCGGGAATTTCCACCACCAGTGGAAACTTCTCGGTAAAAGTGTATTTGTCCACCAACGGACGAATCATGTCCGCCACTCGCTCGGTAATAATTATAATACCGGCATCGCGGTCCTGGAGAGTCTCTTCGAAAGCTCGTTTTGCCTGGTCCGGATCGGCGGCTGCTCTTCCTGAGACTCCCACAATCCCAAAGCCGAGGATCGTGTCTTCATCGCCTATGATCGAGTATTTCATCTGCCAGCTATCCCTTGTTTAGAATCATCAGTGCGGTGATGAACCCGAAAACAACAATACCTTCTGCGAGGGCGACGAATATGAGCGCCTGGCCTGCGATTTGGGGTTTCTCGGCGATGGCGCCCATTGCCGCGGCTCCGACATGAGAAATGGCGATGCCTGCTCCTATCGCGCCGAGTCCAAAGGCCACGGCGGCTGCGACCAAAGCGAATTTCGTAGCTTCCGTGCTGACAGTCTTTGTCTCGGTATTTTCATCGCCCGGCGTTGCGGCGGCGAAGGCATCGGAGCAGAACAAGGTTCCGGTTATGGCCATTACGGCACAAATTACAATCACGCTAAGGGTAATTTGCTGTTTTAGTTTTTTTCTTGGTTCGTCCACGGTATCACTTCCTTTCTTATTTGTATTTACTGTTCAATGCAATCGGTGTGTAAAGCTGTCCGGTTCCATGAAAGAACTTCGTAAAGAACTCGTAGTAGTTGAGCCTGAGGGCCTGGATGCCGGCGGAGAGGCCCTCAAGACCTATGACGAGCAAGTTTCCGAGTATCAGGATCAGAATAGAGCCGATGCCGGAGGTCATCTCGGCGAGGGTGAAGAATGAGATCATCAGGCAGACATGGGCTATGCCGAGACCGGCTACTCGCATAAATGAGAGCGTGTTGGACAGATAGCCGCTGAATATTTCGAGCAGCTCAACGACCCACTGCATCAGGAAATTCAGCACCGTAACAACTCCGAATTTCGTTTCGGAGCCGCCGGTGTTGTGCTTGAAGAAATGGTACGGCTCCTTTATGAACAGCAGCAGGGACGGCAGTCCCATCAGCAGGAACACTATTCGCCCCGAAGGAAACTCCTTATAATCGTATCTGATCATATATGATGCAACATATATCCCGCCTGCGTATATCCATCCCCCGATGATTCCTCCCTTGTCGAAAAACAGCTCCATAGGCTTTCTGTTTCGTATTAAGTTGACCCAGTTAAACACCAGCCCCAAGGCAATAACGCAGATTCCGAAATAAACGGTAATTGCCAGGATGTCATAGACATCGTGTATAGCGGAAGCCCCGTGGGCGTGGCCCGATACGATTCCGTGGAAATCAAACCACAACGGCTGGAACAGGCCCGTCCCGAAGAAGGACCCGAACAGGGCCCCGAAGAGCATCGAGGAGCCGCCGCACCAGACGATAAGCCACGAAAGATTCCGCATCCCTTCCTTTTCGCTGTTCTTCTTAAAGGCGAATACGCCGAGCATGCCGGTTATCATCAGCACAAGTCCCTGTCCGATGTCTCCGAACATCAGGCCGAACATCGCCAGATAGAGGGGCATTACGAAAGGAGTCGGGTCGATTGTTCCATATTGGGGGATGCCGAAATTACTGACGAGCATCTGGAAGGGCGCGAACAATTTCGGATTGTTGAACTCGACCGGGACTTCGCTGCTTATTGCGTTTTTGCTTCCCGCGAGATTCCACTCCAGGTAACATTTTTCGTCGCAGGCTTTTGTGATATCTTCGGTCAGTGCCTTCTGTTTGGAGGACGGGACCCATCCTGTGAATACGACGGTTCGCGAAGAGGATGCGAAGCTGTTTTGTATCTTGTAGAAGAGTTCATTCACCCGGAGATTGACCCATGTTTGCCCCAGCCTTTCGGCCTGCTGCGTGACGAGGTCCTTTGCCTTGGCTTCGAGGGTTTTCTGCTCTTCGTTAAAACCCCTTAGTTTGGCCGAGAGCTGCTCGAAGACGTTCTTATTGACCGAACGCATTTCGCTCGGCAGTTCGACGGGTATCCAGCCTGCTCCGGGGAGGATTTTTCTCACGGCGTCGTTGTCTCTCTTCATCGTAATCAGCAGGTAGTGGGCCATATCATTCTCCTGGCCGAGGAGAATGTTCAATGACAGCAGGCCTTTAAGCCCGCTTTCGAGTCTTTTGGCATTGATTGCGGGCAGTTTGCCGATCTGCATCGAGATAAGCGAGTGCTTGGCGGACAGTTTGACATCCGTCAGGCCTACGCCATAGAGTTCGATTTGCTTTCGGATATCCTCGAGCCTGAGTATCTCCTGCTGAATTGTCCGCTGCCTTTCCCTGATTCCGGTTCTCTCTGCGGCTATCTGGTCGAGTTGGGCGTTTTCCTTTTCGATATCGACGGCGGTTCGATTGTTCAGGTCCGTCTCCTGCGGCATTGTCGGAATGACGCCGCCGGTGTGGAGAAATCCCTCGATGCGTTTTCTCAAGTCCACAATGTCCGTCAGCGAGACCTGCGATTCAGCGACGGAGAGGTCCTCAGATGTTTCGCCCTGGAGTTCAGAGGTACTGATAAACTGCATACACCCCTGTCGAAGGATTGCTTCGGTCACTCGCTGAGAATCCTTTCCCAGCACAACGGCAAAGAGCTGCGTCATCTCGGTTGTGAACATCATACCATGCCCTCGATGCGTTCCTGTTGTATTCCATATTGTTTTGCGTTCAGTATCATCCTGATTTTTTTAAGCTCCTCTCGCTTCAATATGAAATATGATAGTATGATTCCCACGGTAAACGGATAGCCGCTCAGGATACGTTCGACTTCATACTTGATGATTTCCTGCAGCATTCTGCGAATCAGAAGCAGTCGGCTGGTGCTGTCGGAGGCCTGTGAAGCGAGGAGCGCCGAGAGTCCTGGGTACTTGCTCCTGACAAATCCGCCGAGGACGGTTTCGACGTTTTGGGCCTTGTACAGTTCGTCGATAATTGTCCTGTTGAGGTTGAAGCCCCCCGGGACAATCGCTGCGAGGACGGCATCGATAGGAAGATCGTAGAATTTTTTGAGCCGAATGATCCAGTTGATATTCTGCAAATCGATCTCGACTCCGATGAGCCTGATCGCTATGTCGCGGTCCTTTTTGGTCAGCTTATTTATGGCGGAAAGAAGATTGTCGTAATAGAAATGGTCGAAGGCTATTTCCATTCGGAAAAGAGAGCCTTTCGATTCGACGGTGTGGGCGTACTTCCTGATGATCTGGCTGTAGGGGGTCCCCTCGCATACGCCGGCTATTTCATCGAAGCTGTCGGCGTCAACTATTATGTCGATTGGTATGTCGTGAATGATGCGGTCATATAAAATGTAGTGTCGGTCGGCTTCGGTGGAGCGGCTGCGGATTTTGCGGTCGAAATACAGCCTGATCGCATTCTTGAGGTTTTCGATCTCGAATTGGCAGAGCAGTGCATCGACGAGGTCGAGCGAGTTCTTGTGCAGATATGTTTTGATGTTCATGTATAGGGCGATTTCATCCTTGAGCAGTTCGAGTTCGGCCTGCTTCAGATCGCCGGTGGACGAGTATATCCCTTCGAGATCTGCGAAAGGCGTATCCCTCAAGACGGCGAGGGCCTCGTCGATGGCCGGGGCCTTTGCCAACTGGCTGAAGACCTCATCCGGAAGAATCTTGCTGATTCTTGCACGGAGCTTTGCGTTTATAAAGGAGTATTTCGACAGCGCCCCTGTCATTATCCTTCGCCTTTCTCGTATTTCGTGCTGAGCACGATGCCGCAAATTTCTTCTACGAGCTTGTCGATTTTTTCGCGGTTTTTCTGCATTATCTCATTCTTATCCTGTTGAGCGTTGCTTAGTTTCTCCTGTCTGATGCGTTCAGCCTCTTCTTTGGCTGCGACAAGGGTGGTCTGGATCAATTCCTGGGCCTGCTGCTGGGCGGCGGCGGTCTTCTCAGACGCTTCCTTATCAGCGGCGAGCCGAATTTCCGAGGCCTTGTTACGGGCGGCTTTGAGGATCTCGCCGACTTTCTCCTCGGCTTGAAACACCTCTTCAATTATCCGTTTCATACGGCAGAATCCTAAAACAGGACAAACAATGCGGGAATTACATAAACCGCGAATTATACATAATCCGCGTTAATAATGCCAGCATGGGGGACCTGGGTTTGGCGAACTTTTTCACAATGCGGCCTTGCCGGGCCAAAAACGGGCTATCGGGTCGAGGATTGGGGCGGTGTATAGGGCGGTGAAGTCGGCTGCGGCGGGCTTTTTCGCAGGGGCGGCGATTTTATTCGCACATTTTCAGCGAAGGATTACACTTCATATATGAAGGCTCCAAAGGCCTTTTATCGTGATTGGGGCCTTCGAAAGTTTGACAACAGTATTTCTTGACAAATCGGCATGCTAAAATGAGACACGAACAGCAAGGTCAATCCGAGCAGAAAATCGTGCAGGCGGCGCAAGAGGGGGATTTGGACAGCTTCGCGATCCTGTACAACCGCTATCACAGCCCCATGGTCGCGCTGGGTTTTTCGATGCTGGGCGACCGTGATATGGCCGACGATGCCGCCGGCGAGGCCTTCGCGATAGCTTGCCGCGATCTGTCGAGATTGAAAAGTCAAGAAAAGTTCGCCGCCTGGCTGGCCGGGATCTGCAGAAATGTTGCAAGGCAGATGCTCAGGGCCACGAGGGCCGGAGAAGTTGTCCGCACCGGCGGCGAGACGACCCTGAAACAGGATGAGACCGAAGCTCGCCGGGGTGCGATTCGCCGTGCGGTGGCGAAACTTCGAGGGCCTGAGAGAGAGTTGATCGTCCTGCGTTACTTCGACGGCTTCTCCCAGGCGAGGATATCCGAAGTGCTCGGGGTTTCGCCGCAGGCCGTCAACAGCCGGCTGGTTCGAGCGAAACGAAAGATTGCAGAATACCTGAAGAATGACGGCTTTGCAGGAGATAGCCATGAAACGGCCTGAAGACAATGACCGGCTCGATGAAGCCCTCGCCGACGCTATCGGCTCGGACAGACCGACCAGGGATTTTGACGAGTGGAAAGAGCGTTATCCGCAAGCCGTTGAAATGCTTACTTCGCGGGCAAAGGCAGCCTCCCAGGCATCCGGACGCCCGCCGATGAAATGGAGTACTATGATGCGAAACAGAAATATCAGATACAGCGCAGCGGCGGCGGCGATAATCGTTGCCGCGATAATTGGCCTGACACCGTTCCCGGGCGGGTCGCTTACCTTTGCCGAGGCAGTCGAGCCGATACTGAGCGCACAGACAATCGCCTTTGACCTCGTACTGGGCACGGATGAGGCAAGCCCCGCAATACATGAGGTGGTCGCAGGCTCGCGAATCAGAAGGACCATATCGAACATTCCCGGCATGGTGATGATTCTCGACCTTGAGAACCAGAAGATGCTTGCGCTCGATACCGTCAGGAAAACGGCCGGCTATGTGGAACTGGGCGAAGTCGGCCACAAAACGGAAAACTACATCGAAGGCGTTCGCCGGATGGCCCGCGAGTTGAAGGGCAGAAGCGATATCGAGAAGCTCGACGGACAGGAAATCGACGGAGAAAAAGTCGTCCGGTTCACGGGCGGAAACGAGAGAGAGAAAGTCGTTGTCTGGGTCTCGACGAAGACCAGGCTGCCCGTTCGGGTGGAACTTCAATTAGGGCAGATGCCGGTTGTGTTCAAGAACTTCGAGTTCGACGTTGACTTGCCGGATTCGGACATCTCGATGGAGATTCCTGAGGGATACACAAAAGACGCAGTGCAGTTCGACCTTTCCAACGCGGCCGAGCAGGACCTGGTCGATAGCCTGCGCATCTGGGCTGAGATTGTGCGGGACGGAACGTTTCCGGAGACCATCGGCACCGAGCAATATATGAAATCGGTGGCGGTGCTCGGCGGGAAAATCCCTCAGCTTGATATGCCGGACAGCGAGAAGGAACAGCTTGGCTTCAAATTCGGCAAAGGGATGATCTTCCTGCAGAAGTTCGAGATGGGCGGGAAATGGGGCTATGCCGGCAAGGGCGTCCGGCTCGGCGACGGCGGAAAGGTCATACTCTGGTACCAGCCGGAAGGCGCCAAGGCTTACCGGGCAATATACGGCGACCTCAGGGCGGCGGATGTCGCAGAGGAAGACCTGCCGAAATAATCGGCTTTTATAAATTAAGGACCTCGAAACCAAAGGCCGGGCTTGACCGCTCGGCCTTTTTCTTTGCGTGGCGCCGAAAGTGCAGAGCCGCTATGAGCGTCCTGGCGCTATCAGGGATGCCCTGATTTGCTATGCCAAAGACGTGGTAACTACGGGATTTTGGCCGGAATACCCCAATTATCGGACTTTTGACTTGACATCGTCCGGCCGATTCTGGTATAATGACTGGCCAGTATGGAGGCGTGACTGAGAAGGCTTGCATCCGTTTGCGGGGCGGTCATTTCAAGCGACAAGGCTGTCAATTCGAAGGCGCTGCGCGTATGTATTGCGCCGGCAGTTGCGCGCGAGGTCCTTTGGCAATTTAGTATCGTTATTTAATCAGGTCGTTTTCTCAACATATCAAGAATTGGTTTTTTGATGGAGGTGAAGGTGATGAAAAAATTGATAGCAATTGTAGGAGTGATTGCAGCTTTGAGCGGAGGTCAGGCTATGGGCGTTTACACCGTCGATTTCGGCGCGCCCGATGTCCTGAGCGATGCCGGCATTACCCTGTCGGAGTGGGGCGAGGCCGAGGCTGGCGGAGGCGCCGCCGGACGGTCTGCTGGAGACTACGGCGGCATAGGCGTCGGAAACTGCAGGATGGTCTGGGGACACGCCACCAGCGGCGACTCGACCGATTACGCCGAGATTAGTTTCCCAAGGCCGATATACACCGCGGTTATCAGACATCTCAACGGCAGTCAATTCGACAGCTTCGATGTCATTGTCGATGATGTCACCTGGGGCAGCTACACCGGCGTCGATGGAGACGAAGAATGGATGGTTACCGTGTTCAGCGGTACTCCCGGCTCGACGATGAGGCTTGACATTACCAGCCCTGTTGCCGATTGGCGCGAGACGTGGGGCCAATTGGGTATCGACTGGGTCGAAGCGATGCCGATTCCCGTTCCGGGAGCTGTTGTTCTGGGCGGGATCGGTGCAGGTCTCGTCGGCTGGATGCGCAGACGCAAAACGCTCTGAGAGTATCCGTAAATTGTTGAGAACGCCAAGGGGCTGCGAGCGTAAAGCTTGCAGCCCTTCTTTTTTTTCGTCTTCACCGATGCCCACAATCTCGCCTGACGAACATCGGAGATTGCCACGGCCTTTTTCAAAGGCCTCGCAATGACATCCGTTGGGTTAATCGCAGGCGAAAACTAAATGAGCAAGGAGGGGAAATCCGAGATACGCCTGCCCCTCAGGGGCTTCACGATTCACGCGACGAATGGGTGTATGAGGGAATCGCGGCGAAACAGCCGGTCAATGATTCAGCCCAGAGGCGTGCAATTAGAATACAGGGTAACAGCAACAAACAAAACCGGCCAAAGCCCGGGTTCAAATACGATAGCTGTGGTTTTATAGGCTCGCTGGGGAGCGCCGAGGGATCAGTCCACGACTACTCGACGAGGAAGCTCTGACTGTTTCTTCATGTAGACGCCAATATACTGCTGGTCCGGACAACAAGCCTTGAGAAAGTCAAAGGCAAACCCCGTGAGTCGACCGCCTGTAGGGGAAAAGAAGCCGAGCCTGTAAAGGTTGTTAAAGCTCATACGAGAGTTCTCAGACGATAATTGAGATTCCGCTGCAATCGCTTTTATACGTCCATGCTTCTCGACATGCATAATTCTCAGTAACGTATCGAGAAAACGAATGTCAGCCGGAGATAGTGACTTGAGTATCCCAACGAAAGCGACATGACAAGACTGTCTGTCTTTGAGGGCACTGCAGAGCATCTCGGCCCACCATTCCTGTAGGTCTGCATCTTCTGCATCCCCACAATCTCTCAAAAACGGCACGGCGAAATCCAGGGGGAGTTTGCATGGCGAAAGCCCTCTTTTCTTGAGCTTTTCCTGGGCCTTTTCGGCGATATTTAATCGATTATTCCATTGCCAGTAGGAAACGAAATCGCCCAGTAAATCTCCAAGATTCTTCGTAGGCACGGAGAGAATGTTTTCAATTAGATTACACGCAACCTCTATAGGCCGCCCGACATGCTTGGCAATCTCTTTTAACATAGAGTCCATACAGTTGAATCCTAGCCAACAATGATTATAAAGCCTCCGTAACGAGGTCCCGTTGGTTTTTCAAGACTACTCCTCAAGATCATTGTTTTAGTCGTATTGTAAAGTTTGATATTGTCTCTTCAGGACAAGTGAATTTAACAGCCAGACCGTCGATTGCGCGGTATGTTATGTATGTATTCTCTAAATTGTCAGGATGGACTGATAGTACGGAGGAATCGCCATATCTCTCGTTAATAACAAAAACAATGCTCCCTTCCTTGGTCTTGCTCCTGCTAATGTTCCAAGGAAAATTACTGCTGTCCAAGATGGTCCCGTCTTTAGACACATAAGCCTCAATAGTGGAATTCCCAGTTAAGGCAGGCTTCTTGCCAAGTAGCTCATTTTTTGGCCAGAGAAATTTAACAATAGGACATGCAAAGAATACAAGTAGCGCAACCAATATGAGTGGCCAGTGTTTCTTCCAGTTTTGCTTCAACCACAACATTTTCGCAAGAGTCTCAGGTGGTTTGGGTATAATTACTCCTTTCTGTTCTTCGTCTGTGCCCTGCCCTGTCTCGGCTGGCCCTTTTTCTTTCACTACAGAAACATTAATGTGCAACTTGTTCTTTTCGCTTATCCTGGTCATCGGCAAATTCCCCAGTATTCAAGAATGATTGCAAAGCCTGATTAAACCGGGAGAGACAGACTGTTTCTTACTGTATAACAAGCTCCCTTTGTTTCTTCTATATCTGTTTGGCTTGAGGCAGGTCATTTGGTTATTATGGCGTTTTGATGTCGGCAAATCAATGTAGAAAAAGGGGAAATTGCGGGATTTGGGGTTTGTTGTTAGGATGGGAGGCGATTATCAGGTTTTTGTTGGAGAAGCAGTTATGGCGGCATCGAAGAATCCGAGTCGGCGGGATGTATTGGGGGGGGTGGGGGCGCTGGGGGCTTGCGGGCTGGTTGGGATTGGGGGCGAACCGGCGAGAGGGCAAGAGTCGAATAAATTGATCGGGCCCGCTACTCGGGCCGATATAGAAGAACACGCCCGGCTGCGGGACCTGGATCTCGATACGAAAGAGTCACTGGCCAGGCAGGCGAAGATGCCTGCGGGCAAGATAGGCGGAATCACCTTCGGCAGGCTGATTAGCGGCAGCAATCTTATCAGTATGAACATGCACGCGCGGGACCTTGGATACGTAAACTCGCTGGCTAAGAAGTACAATACCGAGGAGCGAATCCTCATGACGCTCAAGCTCTGCGAAGAGTACGGCGTCAACGGCATCGTCCTGAAAGACCATAACTTCAGGCAGTTCAGATTGAGAAGGTACTGGAACGAATGGGGCGGGCGGATGAAGTGGCTGGCGGACGTTATTACGACGGATATCGATAAATACGAGCAACTTCTCGAAGAGCATCTCGAATTAGGGGCCTCGGCCGCTTATCTCTGGGGCGGCGCGAGCGATATCTGGTACCACCAGGGCAAGAAGGGCAATATCATCAAGGCCTTCGAGATTATGAAGAAGTATAATGTCCCCGTCGGCATCTGCGCCCATCGGCTCGAACCCATCGAGTTCTGCGAGGCCGAAGGTATCCAGCCTGATTTCTATATGAAGACGCTGCACCATGACAAGTACTGGTCGGCTCATCCGAAGGAGAACCGGCGTTTTATCGAGATGTTCGAGGCGAATTCGGAGGACCACGGGCAGTATCACGATAATATGTTCTGCCACGACCACGAGCGGACCGTCGAGTTCATGCAGGATGTCAAGGCGCCCTGGATTGCGTTCAAGGTGCTCGCGGCAGGGGCGATTGGACCGAAGGAGGGATTGCAGTACGCCTTCGAAAGCGGCGCGGATTTCGTCTGCCTGGGGATGTTCGATTACCAGGTCCGCGAGGATATTGCGCTCACGCTGGGAGCTATCGAGAAGGCAGCGAATCGCAAGCGCCCCTGGATGGGATAACGGAGCTTGCGGGGGCGGGGGGCAGGTTGTCGGGGGGGATTAGAAGTCGTAGTTGATTATATCGGCTGTTCTGCGGCAGAGTTCGCGGCCGAAGTCGGTCCATGGGCCCTGGCCCCAG
>JAFGCD010000157.1 GCA_016932835.1 Sedimentisphaerales bacterium | reverse complement strand
GGTATCGGCATCGTTGACGTCGGTCTGGTCTGTGCCGAGATACACGTCATAACTGACGACCTTGCCTTCTGTATCGAGGTCGCCGAGGTTCCAGGTCAGGGTGACATCCGGACCCAGGACGAGGGGATCGCCGTCTTCCGGAGTCGGGCCCCATGCCTCTTCGGGCATGACTGTGAAGCTCCAGACCATACCCGGCCTGACTGTTGAGTCGGCCTCGGTCTCGTCAACAACCCAGTAGTAGGTCTCGCCGAGGACAAGCGGAGTTCTTGCAAAGGCGGGAATCGGGTCGTAATCATAACCGACATAATAAGCTTCCTCGTCGGCCTCGGGCCATGGAGGCGAACCCAGACTGTGGGCGCCGTTACGGGTTATTACGTCGTTGATATTGTCACTGAACCATGCCTCATGCGAAACGGCATTCTTGCCGGGGGTGTAGTCGAGAACCATATAAGGCGGCGCTGTTCCGGCGTTGGTCATTGCCGGCAGGGCCAGTCCGTTGGCCGGAACGGGCCTGGAGGCGATCAGCGCAATCGCAAGGTCTCTGACTTGCGTACCGGTCATGGCATAGTCATATATCCGGAAATCATCAACCGAAGCATTCAGGTATCCATCCGCGACATACTGGGATCTGCCGATCCAGTTCTGTGTAGTCACACCAAGGTCACTCGGCGTCAAGGTCATGGCGGTATTCGTCCCGATAGCCTCTCCGTCGAGATAGATTGTTCCGGTAGTGGTGGCGGCGTTGATTGTTACCGCAACGTGACACCATCCGGTCGGGAAGTACACGCCCGGATCGATTATCTGCTCTCCGCCAAGATTGATGGCAAAGCGAATAGCATCGGCGGTTCCCATACGGGGGCAGAGGAACATATATGCGCCCGTTCCGCTTCCGAAGTCGAAGATGCGCTGCCATGAACCTCCGGTATTTCTGAAATTGACCCATGTTGCGAAAGTTGTGCTTTCCAATGAAGAAATCAATCCTAAAGGCGCCTCGACATAATCATTGGTTCCGCCGAGCATGAGCACCTGCTCTCTTTCCAGGTCAGAGTAAAAGCCTGTGGTGCTGCCGAAAGGCGTGACGTCGTTTCCGTAGCCGGAAGAATCTGTGTAGTCGCCGTCAAATTCCCACCAGGCAATCAAGTGCGGGTCTGCGACAAGCGCCGGATCCCCGGTGGTGGCGAATGTCCATACGGGACTGCTTCCTTCGCTGCCTACTATCTGCCAGTAATATCGTGTTCCGTACGGCATTGTTCCCGGGTCGTACGAGGTCGCAGCCGCTCCGACGGCGCCTACGTACGGCGGAGGATTGGTCGTGCCGAAATACAGGGTCTGCGAAGTCGAGCCGTCGCCCGGAGTCCAGCCGAGGTCGGCATTACGGTCAACCTTGATCGCCCCATTAGCCGGACTCGGGTTTCTTGGTACGGGAATCGGCAGCGCCTCGAGATTGGCGCTGCTTAATATCTGGCGGGCCATCGTCGGGCTGGACCAGGCAAGCCTGATGAAGTTCCCGCCGTCACCCTGCCTCTGAAGTGTTTCGACGTAGTACTTGGTCCCCGCCTCGAGATAATAAGGGCCTGCAGTATTCAGGTCCCAGTCTTCGGGGCCCGTCCAGCCGGTAATCGAGGCAACCACTGACGCGTTCGCAGGATCGTCATCCGTACTCACCCACAACTCGCTGTCATCGTCACTTACCAAATGGAACGTGTAGTTGTCGGACACGGTCGGTATGACGTATCCGAAAACTCTGGTGCCATAATTATCCGCGCCGGGCTGGTAGTCCCAGGTCAACAGAACTTGCTGTTGGTCGGGATTGTCGGGAAAGGTGGCAAGGGCTCTTAGATCATCGATGGTAGCGCCGGTGAAATTGTTCCACCTGTACATCTGCACGCCCGGGTCACCGGCGTAGGCCGGCAGCAGGGGCGCAACTATAGCAAAAATAAAAGTAACGAAAAAAAGCAGCTTCTTACACATAACAGTGCTCCTCAAAAAAAGGTTGTTAATTTAAGTCAAACGCCTCGGCAAAACGCCAGAAGATAATGTACTTTCGACAAGCAGACGCTTTTGCCTGCAGTCACTCCATATCTCTGCAAGTCAACGCCCGATAATAAACACATAGACCCAATAGATATTTCCTGCACATCTCAAATGGACATTCAAAAGGCTTGACGCTATGCTCTCCCGCCACAAGAAACAGGTACGCATAGCAAATTGAAGAGCAGGCCTCTGCAACGACCATGCAAGAACCATCAACCACTCGATACCCTGGCACGCTGCAGATAGTCCACTGATCACCATCAGCCTAACCAGTCATCCTACTTCATATATACCAGATTTTCTATGCGGATTTCAAGAAAATTTCCGTGCGCCGCAGGAAAAACGGGGTTAAAAGCAAGAAGATTGCAGAAGAGCCGTACAATCCGGCGTTATAACGTCGGCATCCGGCCTGATTTAGGGAAACAAGTCCATATCGAGCCATTTGTCGAGCAGCAGGCTGTAATCCTTGAAATTGACGCTCTTTTGCGTGGGAATATCTAAGTCATAAATATTGGCGGGCGATTCCAGCGGCACATAGACCGCCTCGAAACCGGCGACCCCGAGCAGTTCGCCGTGACTCAATGCGTATTTGAAAATGCGGACATCATCGAGGTCTCCACCGAAGAAATAGTCGGACATGAAAGGTTCACGCCCGATGATCAGCTTGCCTGAAGAAGCAGCAAGCGCCGCACTTACAGGCATTTGTCTATCCGGGTTTCCATCGACATAAGTGCGGATGGAGTCGCCGGATTCATATACACCGGCGACATGATACCACCGGCCCGCAGTCAGCAACACTCCTCCCGGGACATCCCTATTCAGAAACGCCCGATTTGCCGAATCTCTGATCTCGAATTCGAGCTTGTCGCCGAAGACACCCATCTTGTATCCGCCGGCGTCGCCGCTTTGATTTCCTATGATCTTCTCGTCGGCGGCGGGTCGGTCCAGCTTGATCCATGCCGAAACGCTGACAGAACCGGTAATATTGATACTCGGATTGTCACCGCAGTCAACATAGTCATCGCCGCCGTCAAGACTGATCGCCCAGGAACCGACTCTGCCTGTCGAGTAGGTCGGGCCTCCGAATTCAATGCCGTTGTTTGCGTTGCCCGAACTGTCTGTGGCGTCGTTCTCGAACCGGTACGCCGCGACCAGACCGGTCGGGTCGGGTTCAACAGGCTGAACGTTCTCGTCGGTCAACAGCCAGTCCCGCATCAGTATTTCAAGCTCTTTATGATCGACGTGACAATCGCCGGACGGGTTGTCGCGAGGAGCGAAATCGGCTACGGCGAAATCAGTGTCGCGACGAGAAAGTATGCAGCGCGGTGCGTAGAGCGCGACGTCGTCAAAGTGAATCGTACCGGAGCCGCCCTGCCAGGTCGCTTCCTCATCTCCTATGCCGATTGCAACACTCTTAAGATTGCTCGTATCCACATCGTTGAAGTCCGCCAGGTCAATCAGCCACTCATGCCACTGCCCGTCGTTGATGTCCAGCACGGGATCTTCATCTTCGTATGTCCCGTACACAACCTTTGCGCTTCGGTCGAGTGCATCTATGAGTTCTATCCACATAAGTTCGGCTGTGTTGCCGGTCTGTCCCCGGAATCGCAGTGACAGCGCTTTTACGCCGGCTGCGGTCCAGTTCGACCCGAATCCGCCGGGCAGATCGCCGACCCGAGCAACGGCTTTGGAATAGAGATGCGCCCTGGAGGCATCGAACCCTGTGCACGGATTCAGTACGAGACCATCGTTATCGTAATCGAATTTCATGGCCACCGAGCCGGCCAATCCGGTCGAATCCGCGGAAAGGTTGGCGCCCGAACCATTGCCGCCGAGGCCCGAGCACGCATAGTCGCCCAGACCGTCCACCCAGGTGTAGAATATCCAGTTCGCGTCCTCCGGGGCTGTCGGGTTTAGATTGTAGGTTTCCATATCGTCGATAACCAGATGGTCTATAGTCTTGAACGACCATGTTCCGCCCATATCGGCGCCGCCCGGCGTCAGAGAATTCGCCTCATGCACGGCCCAGTAGTACGTCGTGCCAAGATCCAGTACTCCTGGGGCATAACTGTTCGGACTCTGCGGCTGCGGCGGCGCAGTTACAAGGACCATGTTAGCCGGGTCGTCTGCTCCGAAATAGACATAGTGTCCGCCCGACGACAATGCGTACTCGCCCGGTGTCCAGGTGAGCAGAGGCTGCCGCGAAACACCTTCGACGCGGTCAGGCGGGTTCGGATTCCAGGCCAATGCGAGGTTGCCCCTGTAGATGCCTGCAATCTCGCCGGCTGTGAGGGCGCGGTCATAAAGCCGAATATCGTCGAGCAGTCCGCCGAAGTTGCGATAGTTCTCGTCGGTTCCGGAGTAATCGCCGATCCTCAGATTATATGACGACGGTCCTATCGGCCCCGTGAAACTGCCGGAGGCTGCCGCTGCGCCGTCAACGTAAACGGTAAGGACGTCCGCTGTGCTCGGCGTCGGCCAGGTAAAGGCGACGTGATGCCATTCGTTGTCGGGCAATGGGTCCGTGAGCACTTCCTGTTTATCGTTCGGCCCCTGTAATTCGGCGCGGATGTTCTCGCCGGCTCGATGCCAGAACGTGTAGCCATAGTCGTCCCACCCCGCTCCCCTGCTGAACATTCCCCTGTCGTCCGTCGCGCCGCCCGGACGATGGTTGACCCAGAGAGCGACCGTAATAGCATCGGAAAGCTCGAAACCATAGCCGCCGCAATCGATGTAGTCGTCGATGCCGTCGAGGTCAATCGCCATTCCTTCGACGCCGCCGCCGTAAGCTGGCCCGTTAATCTCAATCCCGTCGCGTCCGCAGCCGGAGGAGTCACCGGCATTCGCATTGAATTCATACCATGCCAGCAGATTAGGATCGACAATACTGCCCGGGTCGAACGCAGCCTTGAAAGTCCATACAGGCCCTTTATAAACCGTGCCTGTGTCGCTATTGACGCCGTCAACCCGCCAGTAATAGCGTTTGTAGTAGTATAGCGCAAGGGGGCCGTACTCATTGGGGCCTATGGGAGAGCCAAGGTACTGCGGCGCAGATGTGCCGGCATTTGCAACGGCTGCTGCATCGAGGCCGAAGTAAACATGCTGCGTAAGACAGGACGCCTCGGTGCTCTCATCGACGCCGGCGGTCCAGTTGAGGGTTGTATTTACGGGGACATCGACCTGTCCGTCGGACGGACCGGGCCGGCTCGCCCATAAAGACAGATAAGGCTTCAGACTGCTTCCCGGAATGACCTCGAGCATATTATCGCTGTCCGGTCCCTGCCAGGCGACCGCGAGATTATCGCCGCCGAATTCTTCCTTGTGCAGCGCACTTATATAATATCGTCGCCCGGCTTCGAGACGGATCGGGGCTGATTTCTCGTTGCCGTTTTGCCAGTCTCTCGGTTCGGACCAGTCGTCCTCATAGGCAATCAGGACGGCATTTAGCGGATTCTCGTCGGCGCCGAGCCAGAGTTCGCTTTCGTCGTCACTGGAAATCCAGAATGTGTAGTCGCCTGCCTTCCTGACGTAGAGCCAGCCGTGTATTCGGCTGCCGTACGGGTGCGAGTCATTCTGCCAGTCGGTGGGTCCTTCAAACATGCTCAGCAGCTCGGCGCCATCTGGATTGTCCGGGAATCGCGGGTCCGCCGTCAGATCACGGACGTGGTAGTTCGGTATATCCAGCCACCACTGCCGCAGAATGCTGCCGAGCCCTTCGGGGACAGTATGAAAACTCCAGACGCTGCCTTTGACGGTGCGGCTGGCGAACGGCGGGTCTTCCTGTGAGAGCTTCGTGTCTATCCGCCAGAAATACTCCGTGTCGAATTCAAGCCCGGCAACAGTAAAGCCGGGGGTTTCACTGGTCAGAGCCGGCGTGTTCGATTCGGCAACGGTGTCGGCATCAGTACCGTAATACACCTCGAAGGTCACGGAGTTGCCTTCGGTTCCCACATCGCCGAGGCTCCAGGCAAGCGTCAGATCCGGCTCAACAGAGACAAATACGTCACCGTCGGCGGGATCGGGGCCCCAGGCCTCTTGCGATATCACAAAGAAACTCCAGACACTTCCTGGCCAGGTTTTGAAACCGTCAAACTCATCGACCGCCCAATAGTATGTTCTCCCGCGAACAAGAGGCGCCCTTGCAAAAACGGGAATACTGGGGTCGTCGTAGCCGACACAATAGGCCTGTGAATCGACAGCAGGCCACGGCGGCGAACCCAGGCAGTGCGCCGGGTCGCGGCTTAGAACATCATTATAGTCGTCGCTGAAGTAGCCGGTATGTGCAGCGGCGTTCCTTCCGGGACTGTAATCGAGCACCGTGAATACGTTTGCATCCGCGACCTCCGGCTTCACGGCGCCGCCGGACTGGGGGACAGGGTCTGTCGCGATATTGGGTACGCCGAGTTCCGCGATGGCCGATTCGCTCAGCGGATAGTCGTAAATTCGCACATCGTCGATAAGGCCGGGGAAGTAATTGTCATTGTCCTGTCGCTTGCCGATATGAACGTTGTCGGGAGTGCTGATCACATTACCCCCGCTGCCGACGAGTCGGCCGTCACCGTACCACCTGACAGTCGTTCCGTCATACGTGGCGGCGAGATGATGCCATTCCAAATCGATTCCGACGAAGATGTTGCGTTCCCAGTCGTAGCAGTGTATTCCGTAACCCGGTTCGGTCTGACTCGTGTCCCCGACCACTTCGATATCGAAGTGTCCCCCGCCTCCGGCGGGGCCTGTGAAGCCGAATACATTCGTCCAGTCATCGATACCGGCAGTCTCGGCCTTTACCCATCCTGCAATCGTTCTCGGGGCTGCGCCTGTTATGCCTACCGGCCCGACATCGACGTAATCATCGCTGCCGTTGAGTCTCAGCACGGTTCCCCTGGCCGGCGTATTGGCAAATGAGATGTCGCTGCCGAAAGGTGTTCCGTCGTTGCCGTACCCGGATGAATCCGTGAAGTCCGTATCGAACCGCCACCATGCCAGGAGATTCGGGTCGATAACTGTTGCGGGGTCCGGCCCCGTTCTGAATCGCCATACTCTGCCAGTCCATTCGTTGACGCCGTCGGTCTCGACTATCTTCCAGTAGTAATCCGTCGAGTATTGCAGCGGCGGCGGGTCATAGGATGCCCACGGCAAAGTAGCTCTGTACTCCGGAGGATCGCTCGTCCCGAAAAAGACCTTGTGGAAGACCGCCGAATCGCCGCCCAGCCAGTCGAGATTCGCGTTCAGTTCAACATTCATGGCATTATAGGCCGGATACGGGCAGGCAGGGTAGTTGGCATCGACCGCAAGCGCATCCCGTGGAATCCGCATTCTGCCTATTCCCGGTCCCTGGTAATGCACCTGCAAGGCCTGGGAACCGTCGTCCTCGAAGTAAGTGACGACTATTAAATGATAGCCGGCATCGAGATACTTCACCCCGCTGCCGACGACGCTCATATCATGCCAGCCGCCGTTGTCCACGACCAGTGTCCCGTCAATGACGACCCGGCTTCCGTCGTCGGAGGCGCTCCAGAAAGTGTATTCGCCGGCGTTTTGCACCGCAAGCAGTCCGGTGAATCGCAAGGCGAAGTGGTCGTCACGATCCCGCACTGAGGTGTCGAAGCCGTCAACGATGTCTGTTCTTACCGGCGTCCAACTGTCAAAGGGAGGCATCCATCCCGGAGGGTCGCCCAGGGCAGTCCGGTCGATATCCTCTTCGTAATACTCATAGAAGACCTCGGCCCGCGCCGCAGCGCAGAAAGCTACCGCCAAGAGCATGACAAAGCGACACACCATATCCTTGAACATAAACATCGTTCCAATACTGCCAGGGACCGAACCGGCTTGTGCTTTAACTGGGCGCAACGGTCCTGCCCTCTTGTGATTATCTTCGACAGACATCGCAGTATGCTTAACGAGTTTCGGGCTCAGCCGGAGACAACGCTACCACAACAAAGGCCGATAACAACTACATTTCAACAACAGTTATCCTCTGGGCTTGGTGCACAATTACGCGGAGCGCACCTTCATCTATTCTTCACTATACAGGTTGGACAGAGACCCCATCTTGCGAAGACCTCTGCCGCTCTGATACTGACTATTGTAGCACATTTCTCCGCTTTCTCCCAGACCAATTTGCATTTCGGCGGAGATTTCGCCGCTGTGCCGGCAGGCCCGGCTATCTGCCTTTTAGAGCTGTTTCGCTCGTTAATCGCCTGCCGTTGGGGCTCTGGCAGGTAACCTCGAGGATGCAATCCTTCCCTGGAGGCGTCTTAAGCGGCAGAGTGAAGCAATATGCCCTGATGTAGTTTCGCCAGTGCTTGTTATTCTCAGCCGGCGCCGAAAGGTCGAACCAGTATGCGGCGTTGTCATTTGGGTCGGAAATATCGATTTCGGGCCAGATTTCCAGTCTTCTTCCCTTCGGCTCGGCCGAACGCTCCACCTGCTCGTACAGCTCAAATCTGAATTTGGCCGGCGATTTCACCTCGGAGCCATAGGAATCCAGCAGGCTGACGTAGGCAATTACTTGTTCGCCGCCATTGCCCTTGGGCACGACGATCTCGGTGATCGGCATAATATCCACCCTGGCTGGGGCGTATAGGACGCAAGTTGGTGTAGTCGAGCCATTGCCCGGCGAGTCCGGGTCTCCCGGCGCCGGCGCCTCGCAACCCAACACCAGCAGAACCGGCAATACCAACAGCACCTTCAATCTGGCAGTAGTCATCTTCATACGAGCGTCCAGCCGGCTTTGAATTACAAATCCCCGTCGAGCATATGGCCGAGACGATGCTTCTTTGTTCGCAGGTAGTCAATGTTATGCTTACTCGGGCGTGCGATTAGCGGTATCTGCTCGACAATATTGATGCCGTAAACGCCGAGCCTGTTAACCTTCTTGGGGTTATTGGTCAGAATGCGAATATCCCGCAGGCCGAGATCACGGCAAATTTGAGCGCCGATCCCATAATCGCGCCTGTCGGCCTGGAAACCCAACTGCAGATTCGCATCCACCGTATCGACGCCCTGCTCCTGCAGCTTGTAGGCCCGGAGCTTATTGGCAAGGCCGATTCCCCTGCCCTCTTGCCGCAGGTAGATCAGCGCTCCGGCGCCGGCCTTCTCGATCATCTTCATAGCCGTGATCATCTGGTATCCGCACTCGCATCGCTGCGAATGGAACAAGTCTCCGGTCATGCACTCGGAATGCACCCGCACGAGGACAGGCTCGCTCTGCTCGATCGGCCTGCCGTTCGCATCGAGGCTTCCGACATCACCCTTGCACAGCGCCAGGTGCGGTTCGGGCGAGGTAATGCTTTCATACGCGATCAGCTTGAATTCACCGTAGTCGGTCGGCAGATTCACGGCTGCGACGCGCTTAATCTGGCTCTCCCTCTGAAGGCGATACTCGATAAGCTTGGCGATGGAGGCAATCTTGATTTGGTGCTTTTCGCAAAACTTGAGCAGTTCCGGCACCCTCGCCATGGTTCCGTCTTCGTTCATAATCTCGCAGATGACTCCCGCAGGCTTCATCCCCGCCAGTTTCATCAGGTCGATAGCCCCCTCTGTCTGGCCGGCGCGGACGAGTACGCCGCCTTCTCTTGCCCTGAGCGGAAAGATGTGACCGGGCTTTACCAGGTCGGTCGCTTTGGCGCCCTCGGCAATAGCGTCCCGAATCGTCTTGGCCCTGTCTGCGGCGCTGATGCCCGTCGAGATACCCTCGGCTGCGTCTATGCTCACGGTGAACGCCGTCTCGAACCTGGCGGTATTCTCGACCGTCTGCGGGTAGAGGCCGAGCGAATCGCACGCCTTCGCCGTCATGGGCAGGCAGATCAGGCCCCTGCCGTGCGTCGCCATGAAGTTGATTATCTCCGGCGTAACGGCCTCGGCGGCGCAGACAAGATCGCCCTCGTTTTCGCGGTCTTCGGCATCGACAAGCACAATCATCCTGCCTCGACGAAGCTCGTCAAGAATTTCCTGTATTTCGCTGAATTCTACCGGCACCTTGGTATTCCAATTAAAAAAGCCATACCAGACGAAAGCTTCCTGTCCGACACAGCACCCCTTAGCTTTGAGGCTTGTTCATTCCGCCGTGGGCGGATTCGTACTTGGCAATATAGCGACTTCCGTCGCGAATGTAAATGATCATTGTGCAAATTGCCGTTGCGAAGGCCGACCACCACAACACCCGAAGGAACCATATCCACCCGGGCAAAACCATCGAAACTTCCGGAGCGATAAGAATCGCCGCAACCATCGCCAACTGCAATGTCGTGGCGGTCTTGCCGATGAAGACCGGCTTGATGTGGATTTTTGAAGTAAAGAGATAGATGATCACGAAGCCCGTCAACAAGAAGATGTCCTTGCTGATAATCAGCAAGACCACGGTGCCGGGCAGTTGAATGTCATCGACCCGCCCTCGTTTCGAGGCAAGAAGCAGACAGGCGCAAGTCATAAGCAGCTTGTCTGCAAGGGGGTCGAGAAAGGCGCCGAGCCTGGTGATCTGGTGCTTCCTGCGGGCGAGATAGCCGTCGATGCCGTCGCTGACCGCCATGACAAAGAAAATTACAATCGCGATGTATCTCATGCAGCCCTGCATGGCAGGGCTCAGTTCCGGGTCGTTAATCTTCAGCATGAAGCCGACAAACGGAATTACAAGCACAATCCGCAGAATTGTAATTCGTGTCGCCCAGTTCAGAATCATACGTATCTCATCCTTGACCGCCTGCGTTTTAAGATTAATCCACCCTCATCTCCAGGGCCGCAAGTCAGGTCTTCAAACCCGACACAACCGACCAGATGATACGCATAAACCCATCGTATGACAACACAATATTCCCCCGGCCACTCGCTGAGTTTCCGAGGCACAATAGTAAAAGCCGCCGACAGAATTTAATGCCGGCGGCTCGAATATCTTCCAAACACTCTCCTTAATCGCTGTTTTGAGTCCCTACGAGGGGCATCCCGGGCAGCACCCGCCGGCCGGGACCGGCTGTGTCGCCGTATCTGCCGGGGCCGAGCTCGGGCAACAACCGGCAGCTTCTCCCATTGGGCAGGCCGAACAGTCACGATCGCACTTGCTCACCGGACAAGTCGCGCAGTCGCCGTCGCATTTCTCCACGGGACAGGCCGCCGTGCAGTCGCTATTGGCCTTCCGGACGGGGCAGGCGTCGGTCCTGTCAATCGAGCAGACGCTGCCTGCGAAACCGCATGGCGAACAGGCGCCGCCGTTCTTCAAAACAGAATGGGCTGCAACGGCCCCTGCCAATATCAACATTGCAACGAATATCGCGGACTTCCAGTTCCTATTGCCGGAGGTCGGCGTTGAATCGCTGATGTATTCAGAGTTGTTCTGTCGAGGTTCGTTTGTATCCATGACCATCTTCTCCAAAAAAGTACGGCATTGAGCCAATTCTACGACCGACTATCGCAGTCATTAAAGCTGTTTCACTGTACCTACCCCAATGCCGGGGCCAATGTTCGGAAATTGCAGTGCTTTTCCGGAAAAGTCGCCTTCAGTACCGCCCTCGAAGAGCGATAACGTGCACAGCAGGCAGGCTCGAAGGTCCAATATCCCGCAGATTCCAACGGCTGAATCAAGGTTCGGCCTGCACGTCCGCCTCTATCTCCTCCTCGATCTTCGCAAGTTCGTCGTCCATGTTTTCTTCGGTGATTTCCTTCTCGGCCTGGGTTTTGAGTTCGGCTTCGGTTTTGACCTGATCGGCCTGGTCCGATTTCTTGCCGCACCCGCCCAGAGACGCAGCGCACAATACAACCGAAACAATTGTCACCAATATTCCTCGCAGCATTTTCGTATCTCCTTTCCAAACGGCGCCGGCACAAAGGCCTTTCTCGCGTAGGCCTATTCGGCGACATCCTTCAGCATCTTGTCGGCCTTGCCTTTGGCCTTTTTGCTGACAGCCGGCTTCTTGGCCGCCCCTGCGGCCTGGGTCGCCTTCTGCAGTCGGCTCTTCATCGTTATGTTCTTCTTGCCGAAGCGATCCCGCTCCTTCGCCAGCAGCTTATCGACACGCGCGACGGTGTCGGTCTTGCCGGTTTCGAGGGCCAACTGCCTGATCCGCTGCAGGCGGACCCTCCGTTTGAGGTGCTTCTGCTCCTCGCCGGCCAGTTGCTTCTGCAAGGCGGCAAGCTGCTGCTGATGCTCCTTGCCGCCGGCCTTCTCAGCCGTACCGCCCTTTTCTTCGGCGGCCTTGAGCTCTTTTTCAACCTTCGCCTTCTCGGCCTTGGTCTTTTCAGCCTTAGCGGCGGCGGCGGTCGCCCTTTCCCTGGCTTCCTTGAGCCTCTGCTTCTGCTGGGCCACGGCGTTGTCATCGGCCTTGGCCCTGGCGGCCCTGGCCTGCTCGGCTGCGGCTGCCTTGAGTTCCTCAGCCGTTTTGCCGGCCTTGGCCTTTGCATCGGAAGCCTGGTCGCCGGCCCACAATAGAACTGCTGCGACCAATATTGAAATGAGAATCCTTTTCATGATCTGCACTCCCAAAAATCCTTTTTCCGTTCTTGTCTTGCCCTGACGCCTCTTCCAACGCTATCAGCGAAATCAGCCGGGCGTCGAATCGAACCGCAACGCCCGCGACTGAAACCGTGAAAATCATATCCTCGCCCCCGTAAAATGCAATTCAATTCCACCCCAATGTAACGGGCTATTCCTCGCCCGGCAGCCGGTCGTAGAGCATTGCGAAATCAGCGAAATTCACTCGTCCGTCCGGAACGACATCCTCGGC
Source organism: Sedimentisphaerales bacterium (assembly GCA_016932835.1). GTDB lineage: Bacteria > Planctomycetota > Phycisphaerae > Sedimentisphaerales > Anaerobacaceae > JAFGCD01. Next base: position 1,810 of record JAFGCD010000157.1, on the reverse strand, counting down.
AATCGCCCCGCTCGGCCCGGCCCAAAGCCACATCTCAGCCAGCTTCGCCATATTAAGAACGACCGGCCGAGCATCAATCGGGACCGGCAGCAGCATTATGCAGCAGTCGCCGCCGGCCGAGTTGCACCGCAGCCGCAGGCTCATCTCCTCGACCTCTATCGGAGCGGTCCTGTCAACGTCGATAATGAAATACTCGCCGACGGCCGAGGTATCGATCAACGCCCAGGCCCCGACCGAATCCAGAGCGATCTCGCCGTCGATAACCGCCGTCACCTGCGGCGACGAATTCACCAGGCTCAGCCGAACGTCCGTCAGCGCAACGTTCGAGTTGTTCGCTATTGCCACGCCCAGTACATACCTGAAAACGCTGCGTCCGATGCGGGTCTTCTCGATAATCTCGAAGCTTCCCAATTCCGGCCCCGCCGCCATCGGGCACTTCTCCCAATACAGCCGCGGATACCCTACCCCCTCGCAAATAGACCAAATATCCTCATCCCCGTCGCCTGCGCCGACGAAATCCCAGTCGATGAAGCTAACCTGTTGCCGCATCTGCAAATCGGTAAGCGGCTCGCCATATCCGTTATCCGGCCCACCGCCGTCATTGGGATCCAGAAAATACACTCTGGTGACACTGCCGGAGTCGTTTTCGCCCACCAAGCCACCCACATAATTGCCAACCGCGTTGATCAAGCCTGCGGCATAACAGTCAGTGATAATGCCGTGGAAGCTGAGCCCCACCAAGCCGCCTACATAATCGCCAGCCCCGCTGATCGGGCTGGTAGAATAACAATTGGTAAAACTGCCACTACACTCGCCCGCCAGGCCGCCGACGTAATCGCCACTACCGGTGACCGACCCGATGGAGCAGCAGTTACTGATACTACCGTAGAACCAATTGAGCCCCGCTATACCACCAGTATACTGATTTCCGCTGACGGGGCCAGCGGCGCAGCAATTCGTGATAGTGCCTTCACGATTGGTCCCCACCATGCTCCCGGTAGTATGGGTGCCCTTTACCGAACCGGTCGCGTAACAGTTGGTGATAACACACTGGTAGTTATACCCCATCAGTCCGCCTACATCCTCATAGCCGCTGACCGAACCGATAGCGTAGCAGTTGGTGAGAGTGCCGATACCATATGCCACGAGCCCGCCGACATAATTCCTGCCGATGACCGATCCGGTGGCATAGCAGTTGCTGATTTCCATTTGGGGGAAGCTGGGGTGGCGGGGAGTCTTGGGGAGGAATCCTAACAATCCGCCGACATAATCACCGCTGCCTGTGACCGAGCCGGTCGCGTGACAGTCGGTGATAGTGGTCCACTGGACTTCTCCCACCAGTCCACCGACCGAACTAACGCCCTCAACCAAACCTGTTGTGTAGGAGTTGCTGATGTTGTCGCAACCGCTTCTCCCCACCAGTCCGCCGACATAATTGTCCCCATAAACCGATCCGATGGTATAGCAATTGCTGATACTGTCGCGACCGCTTCTCCCTATCAGGCCACCGACCTCACTGACGCCTTGTATCAGCCCTGTGGTGTAGCAGTTGCTGGTACTTTTGGGTTCGTAGTTGCCCCCCACCAGTCCGCCGACAGAAGTGTTGCCCGTTACCGACCCGGCAGCGTAGCAGTTGGTGATATTTCCGTAATTGTCCCTTCCCACCAAGCCACCGACATAGTCGTGCCCACTGACCGAACCGGTGGCGTAGCAATTGGTGATAATGCCATACTCATTCCGGCCCACCAGGCCGCCGACACGATCGTCTCCTGTGACCGGCCCTGTGGCGTAGCAGTCGGTGATACTGCCG